>JAGNHB010000084.1 GCA_018001935.1 Acidobacteriota bacterium | reverse complement strand
CGGGGGCACAGGTCCAAAGAGAGTTCTTTGCGAAACGGGAGTGCGGTGGTGCTCCCCGCAGCCACTTGCTTCCTCGTCCTGATTACAATGTACAGGAGTGCGGTAGCGAGTCTTCGAGCTACCGCTTCGGATGAAAACTCACGTTCAAGGAGGACCTGATCTTGAATACCAAATCCCGCGCAATCTCACTGATCGTCCTGGCCGTGGCCCTGGTCGCCGCCGCCTCCCCCGTCGCCGCCCGGCCGGCCGACGACGACTGGGAGATCATGGTGGCCCCGTACCTGCTGGGCGCGTTCATGAACGGCACCGTCGGCGTCCGGGGCGTCGAAACGACCATCGACGTGTCGGCGTCGGACATCTTCTCCAAGCTGAAGATGGGGTTCAACGGCTACTTCCAGGCCAAGAAGGGCAAGTGGGGCTTCGCGTCGGACATCATCTACATGAACCTGGGCACGTACCAGGAGACCCCCCACACCAACTTCGACACCAGCCAGGGCGCCTACAGCTTCGTGGGCATCCGGGAACTGAACGAGCGGCTGGACCTGATGTTCGGCGTCCGGTGGAACGTCATCACGGGGGACGTCCTGTTCTTCGACGCGCGCCCCCCCCTCATCCCGGCCAACACCAAACTGAGCATGAAGAAGCAGTGGGTGGACCCCCTGGTGGGCATCAACTGGAACCAGCCCCTCGGCGAGAAGCTCCTGTTCAACCTGGGCTTCAACCTGGCCGGGTTCGGGGCCGGCGCCAAGATCGTCGTGGACTGTTTCCCGACCCTCCAGTACCGGGTGGGGAAGCGGGCGTGGCTGGGCCTCGGCTACCGGCTGATGTACACCAACTACGAGAAGAACTACGTGGACGGGGCCCTCGTCCAGCCGGCGGACGCGTTCAAGTACGACGTGGTCAGCCAGGGCCCGGTGGTGGGGATGGCGTTCCGGTTCTAGCATGGGTTCAGGACACTCATGAACCACGGATGAACACGGAGACAGGACATTCATGAACCACGGATGAACACGGATGAGCACGGATTCAGGACATTACAAAGACCTCCGGCGCCCCTTGGGACCTGGTTCTCCAGGCCCTGAGGCCCGAAGGGCCGACCAGAGAATAGCCGGGGGCGAGTCCTCGAGCCCCCGGTCCGGAGCCCGTCCCAAAATCTCCGGAGGACCGAAGGGCCGGTCAGAGGCACCTCTGGCGAGCGCGGTTTTCTCGCCTGCCGGTCGAGGTTATTTGCCGGATCCCCCTCGCCGGCCCTTCGGGCCTCCGGAGGGATCTTGGGGCGCGGTTCCGGGGGCTCGCGGACTCGCCCCCGGCTATTTTCTCGCCGGCCCTTCGGGCCTCGCTGCTCGGCGATTCCACGGGGACATCGGTTACCCGCAGCCAAAGGTCCGACTCCCCATTGAATGCGAAAGACATCTGGAATATTCCGCAGGGAAAACCGGGTTCTGAGAGAGAGTTAATCAACAAGGGGACTGTCGAATGCGATTTCATCGCTTCTTTTTAATCGTGGCATTGGCTCTATTCTTCCTGGCCGGGGCCGCCCAGGCCCAGGAGGGGGACAAGACGGAGCTGGCCCGGGCAGCCCAGAACCCCGTGGCCGGTATGATCAGCTTTCCCTTCCAGAACACCGTCAACTTCGGCGCGGGGCCGTACGACCGGACCCAGTACGACATGAACTTCCAGCCGGTCATCCCCTTCCGGCTGAGCGAGAACTGGAACCTCATCACCCGCACCATCATCCCCGTGACGTACCAGCCGGACGTCTGGGCGCCCACGGGCAGCACCGGCGGGGTGGGCGACATCCAGACCAGCTTCTTCCTGTCGCCCGCCCGGCCGGGGAAGCTCATCTGGGGCGCCGGGCCCATCATTCAGTTCCCCTCGGGCACGGACCCGCTGATCTCCCAGGGGAAGTGGGGGCTGGGGCCCACCGTCGTCGCCCTGACGATGTCGGGGCACTGGGTGATCGGCGTGCTGGCGAGCAACCTGTGGTCCGTGGGCGGCCAGGAAGGGCGTCCCGACGTCAACCAGCTCCAGTTCCAGTACTTCATCAACTACAACCTGAAGGACGGGTGGTACCTGGCCTCCGCGCCCATCATCACCGCCAACTGGGAGGCCGCCGAGGGGGAGAAGTGGACGGTGCCCTTCGGGGGCGGCTTCGGCAAGATCTTCAAACTGGGCAAGGTCCCGGTGAACGGGAGCGCGGCCGTGTTCTACAACGCCGTGACCCCGGAGAGCAGCGGGTCGAAGTGGTTCCTGCGCCTCAAACTGGTCCTGTTGTTCCCGGCGGGAGGGAAGAAGTGAACCTCCCCGCCCGTACCCTCGCCCCCCGGGCGATGGACTCCCTTCGGGCCTCCGGCAGGGACGGGGGGGTTCGCTCCCGGGGGCGCGGCGCCCCCGGCTATTCACGGGCGATTCCTTCGGGATCCGCCTTCTGGATTCTGAATTCTGGATTCTGAATTCTGCTCGAATTTTCCAGCGGGTGAAACCCGCCTGATGGAGGTACCCAATGATTCATTCAGCCGCACGAAACGTGTTCCGCGTCGCGCTGGGGACGGCGTGCGCCGCCTCGGGCGTCGCCCAGACCGGCATGGACCGCACGGCGCTGCCCATCCCCGAGCCCAAGGTCCCGCTCAGCAACGTGCTGGACGTCCGCAACGCACCGCCGCCGCCGTCCCGCTTCGAGGTGAAGGCGCCCGCCGGCGCCCCCAACATCCTCATCGTCCTCGTCGACGACATGGGCTTCGGCCATTCCAGCGCCTTCGGCGGGCCCATCCACATGCCCACCGCGGAGCACCTGGCCCAGGCCGGCCTTCGCTACAACCAGTTCCACACGACGGCCCTGAGCGCGCCCACCCGGGTGGCCCTGATGACCGGGCGGAACCACCACACCAACAACATGGGCTCCATCACGGAGACCGCCACGGCTTACCCCGGCAACACCGGGCAACGGCCCATGAGCGTGACCCCCGTCGCCGCCATGCTGCGCTACAACGGCTACACCACCGCCATGTTCGGGAAGAACCACGAGACCGCCGCCTGGGAAGTCAGCCCGTCGGGGCCCACCGACCGCTGGCCGACCCGCTGCGGTTTCGACAAGTTCTACGGCTTCATGGGCGGGGAAACCAACCAGTGGTCGCCGGCCATCTATGACGGCATGACCAAGATCGAAACGCCCACCACCCCCGGCTACCACTTCATGACCGACATGGCCGACCAGGCCATCAGATGGGTGCGCTCGGTGAAGTCCCTGACGCCCGACAAGCCCTTCTTCATCTACTTCGCCCCGGGCGCCACCCACGCCCCGCACCACGTCCCGGCGGAGTGGATCGCCAAGTACAAGGGGAAATTCGACCAGGGCTGGGACAAGCTGCGGGAGGAGACCCTCGAGCGCCAGATCGCCCTGGGGGTGGTGCCCCCGGGCACGAAGCTCGCCCCGAAGCCCCCGGCCATCAAGGACTGGGACAAGCTGAGCGCGGACGAGAAGAAGCTCTTCACCCGCCAGATGGAAGTGTTCGCCGGCTTCGCCGAGTACACCGACGCGGAGATCGGCCGGCTGGTGGACGCCCTCGGGGACCTGGGCCAGCTCGACAACACGCTGGTCTTCTACATCCTCGGCGACAACGGCGCCAGCGCCGAGGGCGGGATGAATGGCGTGTTCAACGAGATGAGCTATTTCAACGGGGTCCAGGAGACGGTCCAGGACATCCTCAAGCACTACGACGAACTGGGCGGCCCCACCACCTACAACCACTGCGCCGCGGGCTGGGCCGTGGCGGGGGACTCGCCCTTCGCCTGGACCAAGCAGGTGGCGTCGAGCTACGGCGGCACCCGCAACGGGCTGGTCATCCACTGGCCGAACGGGGTCAAGGGGAAAGGGGAAGTCCGCACCCAGTGGCACCACGTCATCGACGTCGTCCCCACGATCCTGGAAGCCGCTGGCCTGCCGCAGCCGAGAACGGTGGACGGCCTTCCCCAGACGCCCATCGAGGGCGTGAGCATGCTCTACTCGTTCAACGACGTCAAGGCGGCCGACCGTCACACCACCCAGTATTTCGAGATGTTCGGCAACCGGGCCGTCTACTCCGACGGCTGGCTGGCGGGAACGATCCACCGCGAGCCCTGGGCTACACAAGTCCGGGGGCCGCTCACCCAGGACATTTGGGAACTCTACGACACCCGCGCCGACTTCAGCCTGTCCAACGACCTGGCGGCCGCCAACCCGGACAAGCTCAAGGAGCTGCAGGCCCTGTTCCTGCGGGAGGCGGAGAAGTACCGCGTGCTGCCCATCGACGACCGCGGCGCCGAGCGGATAAACCCGGCCATTGCGGGGCGGCCCGACCTGATGGGCGGGCGCACCTCCCTCACGGTCTACGAGGGGATGGTCGGGATGACCGAGAACGTGTTCCTCAACATCAAGAACCGTTCCTACACCCTCACGGCTGAAGTCGAGGTCCCGAAGGGCGGCGCCGCCGGCGTCATCCTGGCCCAGGCCGGCCGCTTCGGCGGCTGGAGCCTCTACCTCAAGGACGGCAAGCCGACCTACACCTACAATTTCCTGGGACTGCAGCGTTTCACCGTCGCGAGCGCGGAGCCCCTGCCCGCCGGGAAGGTCACGGTTCGCTTCGAGTTCGCCTACGACGGCGGCGGGCTGGCCAAGGGCGGCCTGGGGACGCTCCTCGTCAACGGGAAGAAAGTGGCCGAGGGGCGGATCGAACGCACCCAGCCCATGATTTTCTCGGGCGACGAGGGCGCCGACGTGGGCGAGGACGGGGAGACGCCCGTCGTCGAGGACTACGGGGTCCCGGCCCCCTACCGCTTCACCGGCAAGATCGGCAAGGTCACCGTCGAACTGACCCCCATGCCGACCGCCGACAAGGCCGCCGAGGACAGGGCCCGCGCGGAAGTCGCCCGGAAAAAGGCGGCGTCGGACTGAGCGAACCCGCGGGCCGCCCCACCCGGGGCGGCCCCTGGACGACGACACTGTAACTCAAGGAGAAATCATGAAAAAGAACGGTTTGCGTAGCGCGGTCCTGGCAACCCTCGTCGCCGGGTTTCTCGTGTTGCCGGCGGGGGCGGAACCCCCCCGGATGAAGATGACGACCACCCTCCCGCCGGGCATCGCCTCACCGGACCAGGTGGAGACCCGCCTGGGGACCCTCCGGTTCTTCGACGGCTTCCCGGACGACGCCACCGTGTCCAAGCTCTACGACAACCTGGATTTCCAGCGCGCCGTGCAGGCTTACCTGCTCGGTCTGGCGCCGGTGAGCCAAGTGGCGAATCGCAATGAGATTCTCAAGCTGGGACCGGCCAATACGACCATTCCGATCTTCGAGGAACTGATGAACGCGCGGTCGATCTTCCTCACCCCGAACAACAACACGCCTTACACCTGGTTCTGGGTCGACCTGCACAACGGTCCGCTGGTTCTCGAAGTCCCGCCCAAAGTCCTCGGGGCGATCGACGACATGTGGTATCGCTTTGTCACCGACCTGGGCTTCAGCGGACCCGACAAGGGCCAGGGCGGCAAGTACCTGTTGCTGCCGCCCGGTTACAAAGGCGAGGTCCCGGAAGGTTACTATGTCGTGCGCCTGGAAACGTTCAGTGCCTGGGTCCCCTGGCGCACCTTTCTGGTCGACGGCGACCCGAAACCGGGGGTGGACCTGGTGAAGAAGTTCACGAAGATCTACCCGTTGTCTCAAGCCGGCAATCCCCCGGCATTGAATTTCATCAACGTTTCGGGCAGGGATTTCTGCACCGTGGCCCCGGCGGACTACACGTTCTGGGAGTATCTCAACCAGGTGGTGCAGGAGGAGCCGACGGGATCGATCGACCCGGTCACGTCGGGATTCTTCGCTTCCGTTGGAATTCAGAAGGGAAGGCCGTTCGCTCCCGACGCCCGGATGAAGAAAATCCTGACCGAAGCCGCCGCCGTGGGAGACGCGACCGCGCGAGCCATCACGTTCCGGATGCGCCAGCTCAAGGACGCCTATTACTACCCGAACAGCGCCTGGCGAGGCGGTTTCATCGGCGGGTACAAGTTCCAGGACAACGATGCGCTCATTCTCGATGCCTACTCGTCCTTCTTCTTCTATGCCACCGGCGTAACACCGGCCATGGATTCCAAGTTGGTCGGACAAGGGTCGCAGTATATGGCGGCCTTCATCGACTCCAAAGGCAACCCTCTCGACGGGGGCAAGAACTACAAGCTTCACCTGCCTCCCAATATCCCGGTGGCCAACTTCTGGTCAGTGATCCTTTACGACAACCAGACCCGCTCGATGCTCCAGACTGACCAAACGTGGCCGGCTGTCAGCAGTCAGACCAAGGGGATCCTGGTCAATCCGGACAGTTCGGTGGATGTCTATTTCGGGCCCAAAGCCCCCGCCGGCAAAGAGCACAACTGGGTTCAGACCATCCCCGGAAAGGGGTGGAATGTCCTATTTCGCCTTTACGGCCCCCTCCAACCCTGGTTCGACAAGACCTGGCGGCCGGGCGAAATCGAGGAAGTTAAATGAAGGTCGATGAACCGGTGAGGAGCAGGGATTGATCGCGGGACGCCGCCCCTGCTCCTCCCGGCTGTTCCGACGGGAGAGGGACCGGATGAGAAGCACGAACGACAAGGCCTTGCGTTGCGGACCGCGCGTTCCCCGCCGCGGCGGGCCGACCCGCCCGCGCCGGGCGCGGGCGGTCTCCCTGCTTATGGCCCTGTGGCTGGCGGCGACGACGGCGGCCTGGGCGGCACAGGCCCCCCCACCCCCCGCCGCCCCGGCCACCCCGTCCCCCGATCACTACCAGGCCGCGCGGGCCGCCCTCCGGGCGGGCAACCCCGAAAAAGCCGCCCAGGAGGTCAGGCTGGCGCTCCGCGACAACCCGTTGGACGCCAAGGCGCATTTCCTGTTCGGCTGCCTCCTGGAGAGCAAGGGCGTCCACGACCAGGCGGCGGTGGCCTTCCAGCGGGCGCTGATGTCCGACACCACCCACCCGGAGGCGCTCTACAACCTGGGGACCCTGCTCCTGGCCCGGGGCGAGTGGCTCGTTGCCGCCCGCCTGCTCGAGAACGCCGTGTCGGTCCGTCCCGGGCATGCCCCGTCCTGGAACAACCTGGCCAAGGCCTATTACCAGGCCGGGCTCCCGGAGTTGACCATCGCCACCTACGAGGAGGCGTCGAGCCTGGACCCGTCCAATGCCGTCGCGCTCGAGAACCTCCGGCTCCTGGCCGAGGCGGCGGGTCTTCCGGACACGGCCGCCGCGTATCGGCATCGCCTGGAAGCGCTTCGGCCGGGTCGTGCGGCAACGGCGGCCCCGGGCGCGGGGGGCGCGCCGGCGCCGTCCCCGACGTGGCCGACCGCCGACGCCCCCGCCCAGGCGCTCGCACCCGCGCCGTCGCCGGCGGCCGGGACCCCGGCGGAGGGCGCGGGCGAGGACCGGGAAGCCGAGGACCTCCGGGAGTTGATCCGGGACCTGCCCTGGGTGAAGGTCGAGCGGCGGGGCGGCCGGCTCACCCTGACCGGGTGGACGAGCAACCCGAGGGAGCGCTTGCTGCTGGACCGGGTCCTCGGCAAGCCGGCGGAAACCCCGGACAAGGGGAAGGCCGGGGCGGCGGGGGGCGGCACCCGGTTTCCGGAGGTTTTGAACCTGACCACCGACGACGCCGGGGACCCCCACCGCCTGATCGAGATCGACGCGGTGATCTTCACCCTGAAAAAGCTGAAAAACCGGAGCGAAGGCTTCAACCTGCTCGACGCCGTCAACATGAATTTCAACTACTTCGCGTCCGACCACCTGCACCCCGGGACCGGCTATTCCGCGCCGCCGGACGTGACCGGGGTGGTGACGGGCCTTTCCCAGCAGGGGTGGATCTTCAGCGCGTCGGTGGATTACGTCGTCAACATCGCCAACGCCTCGGAAGAAAAGGTCGCCGTCCTCGCCCGGCCGCACCTCACGACGCTTTCCGGCACGCCCGCCCGCTTTCTCGTCGGCGGCGAACTGGTCTATGAGGTTTCCGGGATCAACAGCGGCGACATCAAGCCGTACCCCTTCGGGACCTCGCTCCTCGTCACGCCGACCCTTCTGCGCACGCCGGGGCCCAACGGCGTCCCGCTGGTCCGGGTAGCGATCGAGGCGAATCGCACCAGCGCGCTCTCGGCCATTGCCGCAAAGTCGGACGGGCCGAATTCCTTCGACAAGATCTCGGTCACCAGCGAGGCGGTCCTCCCCCTCGGCAGGACCCTCATCCTGAGCGGTCTCAACCAGCGGGAGAGGGATCTGGAGCGGGGAGGCGTCCCGGTCCTGATGGACATCCCGCTCCTCAGGTATTTCTTTTCGAAGAAAACCCTCCTGGAGAGCGAATCGGCCGTCATCATCCTGCTGACGCCGCGCGACCCGGCCTTCATCGGCGAGAAGAACGCGAGGGAAACCGCGGCGTTCGCCGAGATGCGCCGCGCCTTCCTGAAGGCGGTAAAAGGCTCGCCCGAGGACCTGCGGCGTTTTCGCGAACGCTACCCCGACTGGCGGCAGCCGCAGCCCAACCGCTACGCCACGCACTTCTTCCTCATGGACAACAACGAGTTCTACCGCACCGTGAACAGCGAGGACCTCGCTTCGGATGACATCGACCTCGAGATCATGGGACCGAAGTCGAATAAGAAGAATATCGTCGAGGAGTAGCCCGGCAGGCGACTGCCTATCCCCGCTGCCCCAGGAGGAAGGATGAAGCGAACCCGCGGATCGAGCGGCGAGAGGGAACAATCGTGAACGGGATCTTTCGTTACCGCTGCCGCCCTTCTCTGCGGTCCTCCCCGAGCGCGGCGGCGCTCGCGCGAATGGCCGCGGCGCACACGGAATACACGAACGAAGAAGTCCGAATCCTGACGGCAGAAGTCAGGGCGGTAAGTCGACAGTCAGGAAGCAGGGGACGGAGAAGGTGTTTGGCCTGTTCACAGGGATCGGAGACGCTTCTTCTCCGTGCCTTCGTGCCTTGGTGAGAGAAATCCGGGATGGATCTCACACGGAGGCGCAGAGGCACGGAGAAAACGCAACATGGAAACGGAGGTCATGATGGAACCCGAAGCAACCCTTACCCGGGCCGGATGGCGGGCGCCGCGGGCCGGCGCCGTCGCCGGGATCGTCTTCGCCGTGCTGCTCGTGACCAGCCTGGCGCTCATCCGCTCCTCCGTTCCGCACGAACCGCGGGATGCGGGCGCCTGGCTCTCCGGAAACTGGCAGACGGTGAATTTGGCCCTGAACCTGTTGCCCTTCGCCGGGATCGCCTTCCTGTGGTTCATCGGCGTGTTGCGCGACCGGATGGGGGCCTCCGAGGACCGTTTCTTCGCCACCGTGTTCCTGGGCAGCGGCCTGCTGTTCCTGGCCATGATGTTCACCGCCGCGGCCCTGGCAGGCGGCCTCATCATGCTCTACGGGGCGGCCCCGGGACGTCTGCCGGATGCGGGCCTCTACGCGTTCGGCCGCCTCGCGGCCTACCACGTCGTCAATGTTTATGCCTTGAAGATGGCCGGGGTGTTCATGATCACCACGTGCACGCTGGCGATCCGCCTTGGGCTCTTCCCGCGATGGATCGCCGTTCTCGGTTACGCGCTGGCGCTGTTGCTGCTCCTGAGCGTCGGGTACCTCTACTGGGCCCCCCTGGTGTTCCCGCTGTGGGTGCTCCTGGTCAGCGTCTGGATCCTTTTTTCCAACCTGAGACCGGCGCCGCTCACGGACGGTCGTTCCGCCCCGGGCAATGCCCCCGGAGGGGTCGACCGTGCATAGCCGCAAGCCCCACACCCGGGGAAATTCCTTCCCATCACCGAAGGGGACACCCGTGAATAGCCGTGGGCGCCGCGCCCACGGAGGGCCGGGTGTTTTAGGGGTGAACGACCCCGGAGGGGTCGCCCACACGACAAAGACGGAACGAGAACGCTTAGGTGAAAGGAGAACCCCATCGGGGTTCCATGTTTCGAGGGACAATCTGAATGACAAGAAACGAAGACACAAAAGAACATGGAACCCCTACAGGGTTCAGGTCAACCGGGAGCGCCGTTGCTACAAACATGGAATCCCTACGGGATTATCGATCTCGCCTGGGTCTTTTACCGGTTGTTCGACCCCTTCAGGGTCATTGTTCTTTGCCGAATGCGGTTCACCACGGGCGCGGCGCCCGTGGCTATTCACGGTCGATCCCTTCGGGATCCGGGCAACTGCCGGAGACCCCTTCGGGATCGGGACAATTTCCGGCGATCCTTTCGGGATCCGGGCCCTTTACCGGTAGCTTGTTCGGCGCCTGGATTTTTGAGGAACGATCGCCGGTGGTTCCGGGCTGAGAAGAATTCAGTGTGAGTTTCAACGAAAAGCCTATACAGGAAGGGAGTTGTCATGAAAAGGAAAGTGTCCGAACACGGTCGAATAATGGGAGTCTCCCGACCAGCGCCCTCGCTGACCCACCACCTGTCCCGGGCGGAGCGCCTGGCCCTGGGAAAGAGCCTGCGGGAGAAATGCCCGCGCAATGCGCACGCGAAGTGGAAGGCGCCGGACGGCCGGCCCGACCCGGTGGACCTGGTGCTGGCCGCGGAATCGGGGCGGCTTCCGGAACTGCTTGCCCTGCGCCACGGGCGCATGGTCCGCTCGGCCTTCACCTTTTACCGGGGGGCGGCGCTGCACATGGCCACGGACCTGGCCGACACGCCGAACTCGGGAATCCGCGTGCAGTGCGGCGGGGACGCGCACCTGTGCAACTTCGGCGGGTTCGCCACCCCGGAGCGACAGGTCATCTTCTCCATCAACGACCTCGACGAGACCCTCCCGGCGCCCTGGGAGTGGGACGTCAAGCGGCTCGCGGCCAGTTTCGTGGTGGGCTGCCGCGACAACGGGCTTTCCGAGGCCGCGGCCCGGGAGGCGGCCCTCCGGTGCGCCCGGTCCTACCGCAAACGCATGGCGGAGTTCAGCACGATGAAGGTGCTGGACCTGTGGTACCTGACCCTGGATCCCAACACCCTGATTTCCACCATCACGGACGACGGGCTTCGCCGCCGGGCCCTCAAGCGCGTGGAGAAAGAGCGGGCGAAGAGCATCGCCGAAAACGTCTTCCCCAAACTGGTGGAGTCGGCGGGTTCGGCGACCTTCATCCGGGACCAGCTCCCGACGATCTTTCACGCGGAGGGTCACAAGCCGGGGGAGGTCGCCGCGGCGGTCGCGGAGACGTTCGCCATGTACCGGCAGACCCTGGCGCCGGCCTATCAGGTGCTGCTGGACCGTTACGAAGTAAAAGACGCCGCCCTCAAGGTGGTGGGCGTGGGGAGCGTGGGCACCGCCTGCTGGATTCTCCTGCTGCAGGCCGGCGAGGGGGACCCCCTCTTCCTCCAGGTCAAGGAGGCGCGGGCCTCGGTGCTGGAGGCCTTCGCGGGCCCCAGCGTCTTCCCCAACCACGGGCAGCGGGTGGTGAACGGCCAGCGTCTCATGCAGCCGGCCAGCGACATCTTCCTTGGCTGGATGGCCGGCACCGAAGGGCGGCACTTCTACGTCCGGCAGCTGCGGGACTGCAAGATCAGCGTCGCGGTGGAGACCTTCGGGAAGGCGGAGATGAACCTCTACGCCCAGTGGTGCGGCTGGGCGCTGGCAATCTGCCATGCCCGCGCCGGCGACCCCGCGGTGATCACGGGCTACCTGGGGCGCGGCGACGCGTTCGACCGGGCGATCGCCGACTTCTCCGCAGCCTACGCCGACCAGAACGAAAAGGACCATGCCGCCCTGGAGAAGGCGATCCGCAAGGGGAAGGTCGAGGCGGTCTTCGAGGAGGAAACGTGAGAAGTCAGGGGCCGGAGCGTTCCGCTCGTCAATCAATCAAACGTTGTATGCTTCTCGTTCTCGGGGTGATCTGCCTCGCCCTGCCGGCCCCGGCCCGCTGCGCGGACACCGGGCCCGGCGGACCGCCACCCGGGGACCCGCCGACGCAGGCCCAACCGGCCCCGCCGGCCCCGCCGCCGGGCGAAGAGCCGGTGCCCCCCCCGCAGCCCCCGGGCAAGGCCCCGGCGCCGGCCGGCAAGGACCCGCTCCCGGTCCGGCAGGACCGCCCCATTGCGCTCAACCCCAACCCGAGCCAGGTTCCCTTCGACACCGGCGCCCCCTCCCCGAAACCGCCTGGAGGGTCGGAAGAACGCCCGCCCGGGATCGATTTCGTGGTGGCGCCCATCCCCTTTTCCAACCCCACCACCGGCGCCGGCCTGGCGGTGGTCGCCGGCCTGATCTACCCCCTCCGGCGGGGCGACACCGTTTCGCCCCCCTCCACCACCTTCGTGGGCGGGGCGTATTCGCGGAACAAGACCTGGGGAGCGGGGATCGTGCAGCAGGCCTACCTGAAGGAGGACCGCTTCCGCGTCCGGCTGGCGGGCGGCGGGGGGCGTCTCAACTGGGACTACTACAACGACGCGGCCGGTCCCTCCGGCACGCGGGACCTCTACCTGGCCCTGAGCCAGAGCGCCTGGATCGTCAGCGGCGAATTCCTGTTCCGCCTGCGTCCCCACCTTTACCTGGGCCCGACGGGGGAATACCTTTCCATCGACACCACCTTCCGCTCCGGGCAGACGATCCCCCCCGAACTGCAGCCCCTTGTTGATCGCATCTCCAACGCCCTGCAGGCGAAGCTGGCGATGTTGGGCTTCCACCTCCAGTACGACAGCCGCAGCAACACCTTCTACCCGAAGTCCGGCCGGCTCCTGGACGTCGAGGGGAGCTTCTACAACCGCCGGTGGGGCAGCGATTTCGACTACGCGATCTACGAGGCCGCCTACAATCAGTACCACAAGCTCGGCGACAGGCAGGTCCTGGCCTGGCGCGTCTTCGGCCGGTACGCCGCGGGGGACCCGCCGTTCTTCGCCTTGAGTTCCATGGGGCGCGGGGCTGACCTGCGCGGCTACTCCTTTGGCAAGTACAATGACCGGCTGTTGATGGACGCCCAGGTGGAATTCCGCCGGGAACTCTGGTGGCGACTGAGCGGGGTGGCCTTCGCCGGGGTGGGCGGGGTGGGGGAGCGCCTTTCCGACCTGGACTCGAGGGGGATCCTGACCAGCTACGGCTGCGGTCTGCGCTTCCGGCTGTCCAAGACGAACCCGCTCAACTTCCGGGTGGACCTGGCCTTCACCCGGGACGGCCACGCCTTGATCCTGGGTGTCGGGGAGGCCTTCTGAGCCTTCCCGGGGCTTTGATCGGGCGTTTTCTCATCCGGTGGCGGCCTTCGGCCTGATCGTCGCCTGCCCCCAACCCGGATGAACCGGAAGGAAACCACGGATGGACACGGATGGACACGGATCATCCGGATCCTCCGCAATAAAAAAGCAGGCGGTCTCAACCTCTCGCAACGGCGCAAAGCCGCCAAGCCCGCGAAGCCGAAACCGGAAACGCCAACATGTTGGCAAGAACGCAGCCGCTAAAACGCCTGCATTCCCGGCTCGGACTCCGCGGCCTTCAAGGGCGTTTCCCTCTTCAATGGCGTGGTCTTCTCCCTCGGATCCTCCTCGGTGATCTCGAACCTGCAGGCGGCGAACGCCGCGGCCAGGAGGGGGAGCTGCCACCGGAGGGGCCGGTAGAAGACGTTGACGTCCAGGAGGTTGGCGGCCAGCAGCACCAGGAGGGCGGCCCCCAGCCAGAACACCGGGTCCCGCCAGGGTCCCGGGGACACCCGCATCCCGCGGTGGAAACCCGCCACGAAAAGGGCAACCCCGGCCAACCAGAACAACAGGCCCGGCAGGCCGAGTTCCGCCGCCAGGTGGGTGGGGAGGCAGTGGGTGTGGTAACGGAGCACCGCCACGTCCGGCCGCGGCAGAAAGGGCGGGACGGCGCGGGTGTAGTTGCCGGGCCCGACCCCCAGGACGGGGTGCTCCCGGAACAGCTGCACGGCGGCCTGGAAACCGAACACGCGGACGGCCGCCGTGTCGTCCGGGAGGGTCAGCAGGTTTTTCAGCCGGTGCCACTGCAGGGCGGCAAACCCCCGGTTCAGCGGGACGGCGCGAGCCCGCGCCAGCTCCGGCGGGACCGACCGGCCCTTCGCCTCGGCCAGGACCAGGTCCCGGGCGTCCAGCCGCCCGTCGGCGTTGAAGTCGTAGAAACGCCCCATCTCGGGCCCGGCGGCGGTGTTCCCCACGAAGGCCCCCGGCAGCCGGCGGGCCGCGTCCTGGCCCACGGCGTACCGGGCGTAGTACCCGGCGAAGCGGACGCCCAGGAAGATCATCTGCCCCAGTCCGGCCGCCAGGAGGGCGAGGAGGGCGAAGGCGGCCCGGCGACGGCGCCGGGCGAGGGCCCGCAGGGCGAGGGCCGCGACGGCCCCGAGCAGCAGCCCGGCCAGGGCCCCGCGGGAGCCCGAGAAGACGAGGGAAGCCGCCGCGAGGGGGAGGGCCGTCGCCCCCGCGACACGCCGCCACCCGCCGCCGAAGGCCCCGGCGGCCAACCCGGCCAGGAGGGGCGCCCCCACGGCAAGGAGGCCGGCGAAGTGGTTGACGTTGGCCGTGGTCCCCCCGACCCGCCAGCGGACCACCGCGAACTGGAACACGCCGAAGACCGCCTCGAAGGCCACCAGGGCCCCCGCCAGGAGGACGACGGCCCGCAGGGCGCCCCCCGCACCCGGCCGATCGGGGCGAAGCGAGACGCAGGCCGCGCCGAACAGGACAACCTGGGCCGTCATCACCCAGGGCGTGGAAGGGGCCTCGGAGGAGAAACCGCTTCCCGCCAGGGACAGGAGAAGCCAGACCAGGAAGGCCGTCGGCAGGAGGAACCGGGGGCGGCGGAACTCCGCGGCGACGCCGGCCGCGCGCGCGCCATCGCAACGGGCGGAGAGGAGGGCCGCCGCCAGGACCGCCGCGAGCCCCGCCAGCGTCAGGGCGCCCTGGATACGGGCGATCGCGGGGACCGCCGCGACCTCGTTGACCGTCAGCACCGCAACGGCCCCGGCAAAGAGCGCCGCGGCAGCGGTGATTTGGTGTTTCCCGGAACCCGTCGAAGGCCTGCGTTCCATGCTCCCCATCCGTCCTATGCCGCCCGTCCCGGACCCCGGGCAGGGCGATTCCTGTCGAGCCGCATCATACGCCACCCCGCACCGTCCCCGCAAGCCGTTGCCGGGGAAACGGCGGCTCGCCCCCCACCGGGGAGGCCCCGGGGGTTCAGGCTGCAGCCATTTCCGCGACAGCCCCGGGGCGCTCCTGACGGGGTCATCCTCCTTCCCGGAAAGGAGCGGACCGTGTTAAACTGAAGACGGACGACACTGTCTCGCACCGAGAGGAGGAACCATGAAACCGTACCGGGTTTGCCTCGCCGCCGCCGGGCTGGCCGTCGGCCTTTTCACCCTGGCCGTCGCCGGCGGTGATTTCGTAGAGAAAACCTACGTCTTCGACCTGGTGAACTGGGACGACCAGACCACCCGCCTGCTGGAACCGGACGGGAAAATCCCCGTCAAACTCCGCTCGGCCGGGGCGGAAGACGAGCGGGAACTGGACCGTCTCTACCAGCGGGAAGTCCTCCCGACCCTGATGAAGGAGCGGGACAAGCTCCGTGAAAAACTCGCGGGCATCGACGCGCGCCTCGGCGGCGGCGACCTGGACGACGACGCGGTGAAGGCGATGGCCAACGAGGCCCAGGATGCCTACCACGCCGCCGTGGGCGCCATCCTGGAGTTCGTCGCCGGCTGGAACCGGTTGGCGGAGTCGGAAAACCCTTACCACCAGTCGAAGGCGCTCGCGGTGGCCGGGTTCTTCGCACGCCAGGCCGCGGTCGACCGGACCTACTCGAAGGACTGGTCCTCGAGCAGCACCCGGTCGAAGACCACCACGGTCGAGACGCCGCAGGGGACGCTGACCCGGAGCACCACCCGGACGAGCGGGTCCTCCGTCAGCGTGGGGGTCAACCCCGCGGGGGCGATCATGGGCCTCACCGGCCTCTTCGCGAAGAAGCGCAAGACACCCCCCGAACCGCCTTACCTGGCCGCGGTCCGGGACGTCATCGACGCCGCCAACGCCCTGGGCGACCTGGACGAGTCGGATGGCAAGACCTGGAGCCGGATGACCCGGGAGGCGGAGAAGGCGGAGGATTCCGGCGACCGGGAAAAGGCCCGCGACCGCATGCTCCCCCTGCTCGACGATGCCGCGGACCTCAACCGCCAATTCCGTCTCGAGGCCCAGGCCCTCCGCACCCTGGTGCAGAAGGCGCTCGACGGCGGGGCGGCCGACCTCCCCGACGTCGCCGAGGGCCTGCGCGCCCTGGACGCCCTGTCCGAGCAGGCCGACGCGGCGGCCCGGGACGTGGAGTCGGGGATCGGGTCCCTGCGCCGGGCCCTGGGGACCTCGGACCCCTTCCGCCCTTCACTGGACGCGCTCCTGAAGGCGACGGTGAACCGGGAAACCGTCGCCGGGCGCCTGCACGACCAGGGCTACCGGGTTTCCCGGAAGATCGACTACTGACCGTTCCGAGCGGATTCACCCGAGGGATCTCCCGGCCGGCGAGCCCCCCCCGGAGTCGCCGGCGCGATCCGGACAATCCGGGAGTGAACGACCGGAAGCTGCTGTTCGTTCATGTCCTGGTAGATGTTCACATACCAGAAGGACCGGTCGTCGACGGGGTCCACGGAAAGGCACGAGTAATCCGCCCAGTTCGAGCGCATGTCGGTCTTGCTCATCTCGGCCTCGTGGATGTTCACCTCTCTCCGGAAGGTGCCCGGAGGGTCGGCGGCACATCGTGTGGCATAGCGGGAGGTCGTGTGGACCCCGTTGGCAGCGATGCTGTAACCGAGGGCCATGTCGCCGTCGGCGTTCATGGCGATGCTGCCGAAGAAGCGGTAAGCCCAGTCGTTGGGCCCGTAGGTGCCTTCCTGGTATAGTCCCCATGCCCCGCCGGGGTCTCTTCGCAGTTCGAACCAGCGCAGCACGTGGCGGTGCTCGGGAGGGGCCGCCGCGCTCACGGTGAAATTGCCGACCAGGGTCTCGTGGTCGGTGAAGTTGCGATACTGCAAACGGTACATGGGAACGGACGAGCAGGCGTCCAGCAGGGTCGGGCTTTCCCACTGCGGGACCAGCTTGGCGCTGTCGCCGGGAGGGATGTAACGAAACGGGGCGGTGGGGACGGACAGGGGATCGGAGAGCCTCGTCCTCGTCCAGCGGGCCCAGTCAACCCGCATGGACCGCACCGAAAGCCGGTCGGGGCCGGGGCTCCCCCGGTACGACCAGTACCGGTCGTCCATCAGGGTGACGAACCAGCCCGGGGAACCCGGCGGCGGCGGCGGGCCGTCCAGGTCGGCCGGAAGCGACAGGTTCTCGTCGCGCTCCGTCATGAGGACCTGGGCCGGGTCCCCCCGCAGGGCCTTCTCCCGCTCCACCGCCCAGAACCGGACCGGCGATCCCCATTCGATCTGGGACGTCAGGTAGTAAGCATCGGCCCAGACGCCCGCCTTGACGTAGTCGGGGAGAACATCGAGGGGACCGATGGCGTACAGGTGATAACGCCCCAGGGGATCGGCCGTTTCCGAGACCGCAAGGCTGATGTAGGAGGGGGTCTCGTGGGCGAACTGGACCAACACCCACCGGTCCGCCAGGGAGTCGTGGAGGACGATCGGGTCGATCATGTTTGCACCGCCGTAGCCTCCGCAGCCCCCGACGCTCTCCCACAAATCCTGAAGGCAGACCCGCGGCCGGACGGGCTCCCCGCTTTGCTTGTCGAAGATGCCGACGTCCACGGCGGGTTCATTGCCTGCCCCGCGCCACGTGTTGATCGACTGGATGTAGTGCCCCGGTCCGACGTCGCCGACGGGGTCCACCCCGGAGTCCACGCCGGTGGTGAGGCCTTCCACGTTGAGCTGGAAGGGCGTGCTCTCCGCTCCGGAATTGAAGCCCTGGTCCAGGAGCGGGTCCCGGAGCGGCTCGTCCACGTTCGGGGAGGGCTCGGCGGCCGGGAAGGCTTCGACGGCGCCCCCCCACGCGGGGCAGGCCCGTCCTGACGCTCCGGGGTCCGGCGCCGGGGGAAGGGACCGGACCTCGGCGCTGAGGCAGGGGGAAATCACCCAGCGCGTCAAGGGATAGGCATCGGCGGCCAGCAGGTCCAGGACGTCCACCCGCCCGTCCGGAGCGAGGTCGTACACGTACCCGGGAAGGGGGATTTCGTTCCCGGCCAACAATTCCCGGACCTGGTCCGCGGTGGCGGCGATCAACCCGGTCGCCGTCTCCGCCGGAGCACCGGTCGCGTCCCCGTGCGGGACGACCTTCCCCTGGACCATCCCGCCGGCAGCCCACATCCACCATTGAACCGTGAATAGCGGAGTCTCGCATAATCCTGGACAATCGGGTAAAAGAGAGTTTCTGCTGTAATCCGCACAGAAAAGCAGCGGTGACCTGCCGGGGTTCCGGAGGATGATTTCGAACGTTTCATCGGTGAAAACGACCTTCCTGGAAAGGTCAAGCTGAATCCCCGGGAGAGCGAAGGATGTGGTGATCATAAAAAACAGAATGGCCTGAGTTAACAGAGTACCTTTTCTCATTTCAACTTCAGTCTCTCCTTTAACTCAGCAACCAGACAGGCAGTGGGTGTCCAGAGTTTCCCCGGATCGTCGTCAGAGACGCCGCGGCTTTCCCCGGAAACCGTTGTAAAAGGTCATGCCTAAAACGATCGACAGCTGGGAGAAAGCCAGGAGCCACACCCCTGCATCAAGAAGGTTCGTCATCAGGAGCGAGAGCAGGACGCTCAGCAGCGCCCAGACGATCCCCGAACCGTACTCCAGCACCCCGACCCGGTAATAGAACACGGCGAAAACGATCATCACGAACAGGTCCAACCCGTACACGGGTTCCACTCCTGCGTTTTCATAACGACTGCTACAACGATCCCGAGCCCGAGCCTGCCGGTATCCGACCCTGGAGTTTAACCCGGATAACCCGGGAAAAGAACCATGAACTACACGAAAGAAGAATTCAGAATCCAGAATCCAGAATTCAGAAGACAGGAGGATGGGGGAAACGACAGCCCTCGGGAGGCCGTCGTCGGGAGACAGGGGAAAGGAGCGGGTGTTTGGCCGGCTGACCGAAATCGGAAACGCCTCTTCTCCGTGCCTCCGTGCCTTTGTGAGAGAGCTTCCGGAAGGTCTTTCCCCAAGGCGCGGCGATCCGTTGAAGGTAAGCTTTCGTGCCCCGTGGCCGCATCCGGGGGCCAGGCGGTTTTCTTTGCGGGCTTTGCGCCTTTGCGAGACCCGGATCCGGTTCGGCTCTCGCCCAGTCGCCCAGCGCTCAAAGGAAGACCGCTCAAGCGCCTGCTTGTATCGCAGGCCCCGTCAGCGCCGTCGTTGCGTCGGGGCCGCGCCGCCCCGGCGGCCTGCGCGGTGGGGGCGATGGCGATGGCGATGGCGACAGCGATGGCGATAACGATGGCGACAGCGACAGCGACAGCGACAGCGATTGCGATTCCGATACCGATTCCGATTCCGATTCCGACCCCGACAAGAAATCCTCCGGACCTACAGCCCAACCCGGATAAACCGGAGAGAAACCACGGATGAACACGGATGGACACGGATCATCCGGACGCTCCAGAAAAAAAACAGGCGGTCTTTACCTCTCGCAAAGGCGCAAAGACGCCAAGCCTCGCAAAGCCGGAACCGGAAAAGGGGGATTCCTTTGCGAGGCTTTGCGTCCTGGCGTCTTTGCGAGAGACCGGATACGTCGATTCCGGAACCGGATCAGCACAAGTGGGGCATTTTAATCCCGTGGCATGCCGGACGACGCTGCCGGGATTCCCTCCTCCGTCCCCGCATCGGGTTTCCCCGCTCTGAAAGCGGTGGGAGCCCACCGATGATCTCAAATCTTGCTCATTTTGCCAAAGATCT
>JAGNHB010000083.1 GCA_018001935.1 Acidobacteriota bacterium | reverse complement strand
CCCCTCGCCGGTCCCTCCCCCCGCGCCCGCCCCGGCCGCCGCCCCCGGCGACCCGGCCCGCCCGGAGCCGAAACCCAATCTCTCGCCCACCCAGACCGAGCTCGTCATCCTGGCCGACGAGAGCTGCTGGATGTCGTGCCAGTGGGTCCAGGACGGCAAGAACGAAAAAATCGAGGTCACTCTCCAGCCCGGCGACCGCTTCGCCCGGGTCTTCGACGGCGAGGTCAAGCTGGTCCTGGGGAACGCCGGGGGGGTGAAGGCCTGGCTGAACGGGCGGGAAACCCGGCAACTCGGCCTCAAGGGCGAGGTGAAGCACCTTCCCCTGGTGCCCTCCGCCCTGGACCAGTACTTCGCGGGAGGAGAGACCACCCCATGATGAATCCCCTGCTGGAAGCCATTCGCGCCGGAACGGCCCCGAAGATGATCAAGACGGCCGCCGCCCGGGGGGCCCTGCCCCTCCCCCCGGAGGTGCTGCTGGAGTCCCAGGTCATCCTCGCGGGCGACCGGGACGATTCGGTCCGACAGGCGGCCAACGAGGGCCTCCGCGACTACGCCACCGAGGACCTCGTCGTAATCCTCGAGAACAAGGAGCTTCCGGCGACCGTCCTGAAGTTCTGCGCGACGTTCTTCCGGGACCGTGCGCCCGTGCTGGAGAAGATCATCCTCAACACGGCCACCGAGAACGAGACGTACGCCATGATCGCCCCCGTCGTCTCCGCGTCCCTCGCCGACCTCATCATCACCAACCAGGTCCGGCTCATCGAGTGCCCCGAGATCCTCTACCGGCTGCGGGAGAACCCGAACCTCTCCCCCGGCAGCCTCAAGCGGCTGGACGAAATCGAGAAGGACTTCTTCGGCGCCGCCCCGACGGCCGCGATGAAGGCCCCCGCGGCCCCGCTCCCGGAACCCGGGACCCTCCCGCCGCCGCCGGAGGCCCCCGCCCTCGAGGCGGCCCCCCCGGAAGCGGAGGAGGAAGAGAAGGACTCCGAGCCCTCCCCGGAGGAAGTCGCCTACATCGAAGAAGTGGCGGGGGAGGACCAGGAGAAGCTGACGCTGCTCCAGCGGATCTCGAAGATGCCCGTCAGCAGCAAGATCAAGGCTGCCCTGATCGGCAACCGGGAGGTCCGGTGCCTCCTGGTTCGAGACTCGAACCGCCTCGTGGCCACCACCGTGATGGCGAGCCCCAAGATCACCGAAACGGAGATCGAGCTCTTCAGCCAGCTCCGCAACGTGAACGAAGAGGTCCTCCGGATGATCGGCAACAACCGGGAGTGGACGAAGAACATCAAGATCGCCAAGAACCTCGTGAAAAACCCCCGTGCGCCCGTCAACATTTCCATGGGGCTGCTCCCGCGCCTGACGACCCTGGACCTCAAGATGCTCGAGAAGGACAAGAGCGTCCCCGACTGCGTGCGGCAACAGGCGAAACGGCTGGCCACGAAGCGTCTCGAAGCCGCCGGGGGCGCACCCTCCGGAGGTCACTGATGAAACCCCGTCTCTTCCAATCCCTGATCCTTGCCGCCGTCACCCTGTTCGGGTTCCCGGCGGCGGCCCAGGCGGAGAAGTACTTCACCTACCAGGACAGCAATGGCGTCATCGTCTTCACCAACATCCAGCCGGGTGCCGGGAAAGCGGTCCAGGACGTCGAGGTCCGGGGCAACAACACCCTCCCCAACACGGGGGAGATCATCCAGTACGACAACAACAAGCACAACCTCTACGACGACCTCATCGCGAAGGCCTGCCAGGACTACGGTGTGGACGTCAACCTGGTGAAGGCCGTCATCTACGTGGAGTCCCGGTTCAGCCCCTACGCCACCTCGCCGAAAGGCGCCATGGGGTTGATGCAGCTGATGCCGGGGACCGCCCGCCGCTTCGGCGTGGTCAACGCCTACGACCCGGAACAGAACATCCGGGGCGGGGTGGCGTACCTGCGCTACCTGATCGACATGTTCGACGGGGACCTCGCCCTCGTCCTCTCCTCGTACAACGCGGGCGAGAACCTCGTGAAGAAGACGATGAAAGTGCCCTATATCCGGGAAACCATCAATTACGTGGCGCAGATCCAGGACATCTACGGGAGTTCCCGGACGAAGATCGCCGAGGCGGCGGTCGCCGCGGGCCCGCCCCCGCCGCTCCCCTGCTTCACCTTCCGGGACGCCAACGGGGTGGTGACCCTGACCAACGTCGACCCCCCCGACACCGCCACCCCGCACCGGTGACCCGTCGAGGCCGACGACTCCGCAATACGTCGCCCGCGGGGGCCGGCGCACGGCACGAAAACATAACGCGATTGTTTTACAGTATTTCAGGTTTTTTTCCTTCGCTTTTTTCGCGGGCTCAGGGGGGCCCGGACACCTTCGGACCCAGGAGTCCCCATGTGCGGAATCATCGCCTACATCGGAAAGCGTGACGCGGTACCCGTCCTGATGGAGGGGCTGCGCCGGCTGGAGTACCGGGGGTACGACTCCTGCGGCATCGCCGTCATGGGGAAGGACGGGTTGTACTGGAAGAAGACCCCCGGGCGGATCGCCGGCCTCCAGGCCCGGCTCGACGGGGACCGGATCCACGGCTCCGTGGGCATCGGCCACACCCGGTGGGCCACCCACGGCGCCCCCACCGAGGAGAACGCCCACCCCCACTTCGACTGCGGCCGGAAGATCTTCGTGATCCACAACGGCATCATCGAGAACTTCTCCTCCCTCAAGCGCGAGTTGACCGGGCTCGGCCACCGCTTCGCCTCGGAGACGGACACGGAGGTCCTCGCCCACCTGATCGAGGAGAACTACCAGGGGGACATCCTCGCGGCCGTCACCCGCTCCCTGAACCGGGTCCGGGGGACCTTCGGGATCGCCGTGCTCCACGTGGACGAGCCCGACCGCATCATCCTGGCCCGGAGGGGCTCCCCCCTCGTCATCGGTCTCGGAAAGGGCGAAATGATCGGCGCGAGCGACGTCTCGGCCCTCCTGCGGCACACGGACCAGGTCATCTACCTCAACGACAACGAACTGGCCGTCCTGCACGAGAACCAGTTCCGCGTCCTGTCCTTCGCCCACGAGGAAGTTCACCGGCTCCCGGAGACCGTGGAGTGGCAGCTCGAGGAAACTGACAAGAACGGCTTCCCCCACTACATGCTCAAGGAGATCTTCGAGCAGCCGGAGACCGTCCGGAACGCCATCCGGGGCCGGCTGCTCCCGGACGAGGGCGTCAGCAAGCTGGGCGGGCTCGAACCCGTCCTGCCCCGCCTCAAACGCATGAAAAGGCTGATCATCGTCTCCTGCGGGACCTCCTACCACGCCGGCATCCTGGCCCGGTACATCTTCGAGCGCTTCACCGACCTGGACGTGGAGGTGGAGATCGCCAGCGAGTTCCGCTACCGCTCCATCCAGTTCGGGGAGGACACCGTGGTGCTGGCGGTGAGCCAGTCCGGGGAGACGGCGGACACCATCGCCGCCATCCGCGAGGCCAAGCGGAAGGGCGCCCTGGTGCTGGGGCTCGTGAACGTGGTCGGGTCCACCATCGCGCGGGAGACCGAGGCGGGGATCTACAACCACGCGGGGCCCGAGATCGGCGTGGCGTCCACCAAGATCTTCACCTCGCAGGTGGTGACCCTCACCCTGCTGGCCTTGCTGATGGGTCGGTTCAAGAAGCTCTCCATGAACGACGGGGCCCAGATCATCAACGCCCTGCAGCGACTCCCGGACCAGATCCAGGAGATCCTCGCCGAGAGCGAGAAGGTGCGCAGGATCGCGAAAAAGACCTACCGCCACCCGTCCTTCCTCTTCCTCGGCCGGATGTTCAACTACCCCACCGCCCTGGAGGGTGCGCTCAAGCTCAAGGAAGTCAGCTACATCCACGCCGAGGGATACGCTGCCGGCGAGATGAAGCACGGACCGATCGCCCTCATCTCGGCGGGCTTCCCCGTCGTGACCCTCGTCCCCCGGGACAGCATCTACGACAAAATGCTGAGCAACATCAAGGAGATCGAGGCCCGGAAGGGGTGCATCATCGCCGTCTGCACGAAAGGGGACGACCGCGTGCCCGCCATCGCCGACCACGTGATGACGGTCCCGGAGACGCTGGAGATCTTCAACCCGGTCCTGTGCTCGGTCCCGCTCCAGCTGCTGGCCTACTACTGCGCGCTCTACCGGGGCTGCGAGATCGACAAGCCCCGGAACCTCGCCAAGAGCGTCACCGTCGAATGAACCGGAGAAGCGACATGAACCAGCCGACCATCAAGGGCGTCATCCTGGCCGCCGGCTACGGGACGCGGTTCCTCCCCGTCACCAAGACCATCCCGAAGGAGATGCTGCCGCTGGTGGACGTCCCCACCATCCAGTTCATCGTGGACGAATTCGTGGCGTCCGGGATCCGCCAGATCCTGGTCATCACCAGCCGGCGGAAAAAGAGCCTGGAGGACTATTTCGACCGGGAAGTGGAGCTGGAGGGCGTCTTCCGGGAGGAAGGCGACGCCCGGAAGCTCGCGGCGGTGGCCCCGCCCGGCCTCGAGGTCTTTTTCGTGCGCCAGGCCGAGATGCGGGGCACGGCCCACGCCCTGGCGCTCTGCGAGCCTTTCGTCGGCAACTCCCCCTTCGTGGTGGCTTACCCCGACGACATCCTCCCCGACACGCCCCGCTGCAGCGCCGAACTGATCCGGACCTGGCGGGCGTCGGTTTCCCCGTCCGCGCCGGCCGGCTGTTCGGTCCTCAGCGTGAAGCGTTTCCCCGGCGAGGACATCTCGCGTTACGGCATCGTGGACCCCGAGCCCCGCGGTCCGCTGACCTTCGTCCGCCGGATGGTCGAGAAGCCCCCGCGCGGGCAGGAGCCCAGCGACCTGGTCTCGCTCGGGCGCTACCTCTACACGCCGGACCTCTTCCCCGTCATCCGGGAACTGGCGGACCGGCCCCGCCCCGGCGAGTTCTACCAGACCGAGCCCATCAACCACCTGGCCGAACGGGGGCTGGTCGCCTGCTGCGAGTACCGGGGGCGCTACCTCGACGTGGGCAAGCCCTCGGGCTACCTCCGGGCCCTCCTCGATTACGCCCTCACGCGGGACGATCTGCGCGGGGACCTCTCCGAGTGCATCCTTTCCCTGGCGGCCCGCATCAATAATGCGAATTGAGCGATTCGGCGTTTTAATTTCATTGACTGCTGTAACAGTCATCATTATAATTAAAATGCCCGTCGATCTTGGTTGGGGTCGAATTGCGTTTATGACAAAATTGGCAAATTTCTCCGCGGCGATCCTCCTGGGTCTCTCCTTCCTGGCGGCACAGGACCTTCCCTTGCCGCCTCCCGCCCAGGACAAGGAACTCGAGCAGCGCAACCAGCAACTCCAGATCCTCCAGTTCCGGAGCCGCGCCCAGGCCGATTACCTGCTCGGCGTGGGGGACCTCCTGAAGATCGAAGTGGTGGAGATGCCCGAGATCAACAAGGAAGTCCAGATCTCCCAGGACGGCCAGATCTTCCTGGCCTACCTCTCCGGCGTCAAGGTGGCGGGCCTGACGGTCTACGAACTCCAGCAGAAACTGGAGTCGCTCCTGGCCCAGTCCCTCCTGAACGACCCCCACGTGTCGGTCACCGTCAAGGAGTACCGCTCGCAGCCGGTCTACCTTCTCGGCGAGGTCACCAAGCCGGGGACCTACCAGATGACCCGCGCCATGTTCCTGGTGGACCTGCTCACCCTCGGGGGGGGGTTCACGGGCGGCGCCGGCGAGACCTGCACCATCTCCCGCACCGACGCGCAGGGCCGGACCGAGCGGCGCGACATCGACCTCAAGCAGCTCCTGGAAGCGGGGGACCTCTCCCTCAACGTGCCCATCCTGGCGGGGGACATCATCCACGTCAACAAGAAGGTGGAGCGCTACTACTACGTCCTGGGCGAGGTGGGGAAGCCGGGCGCCTACCCCCTCTCCCCCGAGAAGGGCACCTGCCTGACGGAGGCGCTGACCACCGCCGGCGGCTACAGCAAGACCGCGAAGATCAGCGACGCCAAGCTCGTCCGGACCCGGGAGGACGGGTCGAGGGAGATCATCGCCATGGACCTCGGCAAGATCCTGGAAGGCCGGAGCGCGGACCGCGTCATCCTGGAGAACGACCTGATCTTCGTTCCCAACTCCCGGACCAAGAGCATCGGGCAGAGCATCGTGAACGGCTCCGCGGGCATCCTGACCAGCATGCTGTTCTTTTTGAAGTAGAAGGTACACGACATTGGACAACAAGAACCTCCCGGTCCTGGCCCCCGATTCCGCGGGGCAAACCCTGCCGGTGCTGCACCAGCCCGGCGGGGGCCAGTTCTCCGTCCCCCTCCGTTCGGACGCCGTTCACCTCCTCGAGTACTGGAAGATCATCCGAAAGCGCAAGTGGTTGATTCTGTTGTGTTTCGCCATCACGGCCGTCACGGTCTACATCGCGAACCTGCGCATGATCCCCATCTACAAGGCCACGGGCACCATCCAGATCGACGCCGGGCAGTTCAACGTGATGCCGACCCGGGACTCCATGGAGCGGACCGACTACTACATGGGCCTGGACGAGTTCATGCAGACCCAGTACAAGATCCTCCAGAGCCGTTCCCTGGCGGACCGGGTCGTGCGGACCCTCAACCTGGAGAAGCACCCCCAGTTCGCCCGGCCGACTCCCGCCCGGGCGTCGACGCCCGGCACGCCGCCCCCCGCGCCGGCGCCCCCGGCCGGCAACCCGGGCTCCCAAGCCTACTCCCCCGTCGTCGGGGCCTTTCTGGGCGGCCTGGAAATCGAGCCCGTCCGCGATACCCAGCTGGTGAGGATCAACTACAACTCCCCCGACCCCGAACTGGCGGCGAAGGTCATCAACACCCTCATCGTCGAGTACGTCCGGCAGGACGTCGACTTTCGCGTCCAGTCCGCCCAGCAGGCCACCGAGTTCCTCGACAAGCAGCTGACCCAACTCAAGGGGAACCTGGAGCGCGCCGAGGAGAAGCTGGTCGAGTACGCCCGCCAGTACAACATCAACACCATGGGGGAAAACCAGGAGGACGTGGCGTCCTCCCAGCTGATGGACTACAGCAAGGCCCTGACCGACGCCCAGGCCGAGCGGATGCGCGCCGAGTCGGTGTGGAACACGGTCCGCACCCTCAACGCGAAGGACAATTTCCCGGTCCTTCTCCGCAACTCGCTCATCGACGACCTCGAGAAGCGCCTCTCCATGCTCCACCAGGAACACGCCAAGCTCAGCGCCAAGTTCAAGGCCGAGTACCCGGGCGTCCAGGAACTGAAGAAACAGATCGACAACACCGAGACCCAGCTGGAAGCCGAGAAGCACCGGGCCCTCGTGGCGGCGGAGACGGCGTACCGCACCGCGATCGCCCGCGAGCAGCTCCTGCTGGGGACCTTCGAGCGCCAGAAGACCAGCGTGAGCACCGTCAAGGAGAACTACATCCCCTACAACATCCTCAAGGCCGAGGTGGACAAGTACCGGGAGATGTACAACCTCATGGCCACGCGCCGGCAGGAGGCCCTGGTGGCGGCGAGCCTGAAGTCGTCCAACATCCGGACCGTCGAGATCGCCGAGGTGCCCAAGTCCCCCGACCGCCCCCGGAAGACGACCAACCTGATGCTGGGGATGCTGGTGGGGCTCCTGCTGGGGATCGGCCTGGCCTTCTTCGTGGAGTACCTCGACAACACCGTCAAGACGCCGGAGGACGTCGAGCACCTCACCGCCCTGCCTTCCCTGGGGCTCATCCCCGCCCTGGGCTCCGTGCAGCACCGTTACCACTCCCACGCCCGCCCGGCGTCGACCTCCCTGGCCACGCTCGGGGCCTCCCGCAACGGAAAGCGCCTCGAGACCATCACCCACGACGACCCCACCTCCCCCATCTCCGAGGCCTACCGGACCCTGCGGACGTCCATCCTGCTGTCCCACTCCGACGCCCCACCGAAGTCCTTCATGTTCACCTCCGCACGGCCCAGCGAGGGGAAGACCACCGCCTCCATCAACACGGGCATCTCCTTCGCCCAAGCCGGGAAGCGGGTGGTCGTGGTGGACCTCGATATGCGCAAACCCCGAATTCACAAGATTTTCAACGCCGACAACACCACCGGCATCTCCAACTACCTGGCCGGGACCTCCGACCTCGCCCCCCTCATCCAGCAGACGCACATCGACAACCTCTTCATCATCCCCGCGGGCCCGGTGCCGCCGAACCCGTCCGAACTCCTCACCTCCAGCCGGATGAACCACTGCATGGAGTTGCTCGACGAGTACTTCGAGCACATCGTCATCGACACCCCCCCCATGCTCTCGGTCACCGACTCGCGGATCCTGTCCCGGCTCACCGACGGCGTCATCCTGGTCATCCGCAGCGCCGACACCCCGAAGCCGGTCCTCGTCGAGGCCCAGCGGAGCCTCCGGATGGTGAACGCCCCCCTGCTCGGGGTCCTGGTCAACGCCGCCGACCTCATGAGCGCGGACTACTACTACTACTCGAAATACTATTACAGTTACTATTATAGTTACGGTACCAGTGGCAAGAAGAAGACCACGAAAAGAAAAAAACAGTCCCAGGAGGTTTGACATGAGAAGTGTTGCAATCATCTCCGGGCTCTTGATCCTGGCGGCCCTGCCCGCCCTCGCCGCCGGCGAGACCCTGCCGGCGGGAGAGATCATCGGGGGCGGCGGCGCCATGGTGGGGAAGACCCTCATGCCGCGCGGCGCCATGATCTTCTCCGGAGACCTGCTCAAGGGCGGCAGCCAGTCCTCTTACATCCAACTGGCCGACAAGGGGAAAATGGAACTCTTCCCCGAGGCGTCCGTCCAGGTCCTCAAGACGGGGAATTCCGTCCAGCTGAACGTCCAGTCCGGGAAAGCGGCCTTCTACTTCCCCAAGGGGAGCCAGTCCAGCATCCGGACCCCGCGGGGGACCGTCCGGCTCCTGGAGACCGCGGACCGCTTCTACGGCCTGGTGGAGGTCGCGCCCGGCGCCGTGGTGGTGCAAGCCTACCAGGGGTCGCTGTCCGTCACCAACGAGATGACCGACGAGACCGCCACCGTCAAGCCCGGCTACGGCGCCAACATGACGGACCCCACCGCCAGCAGCGGCGCCGGTTCGCCCAGCGGGCGGGGGCTCATCGACCTCACCTCCGGCAAGGACTTCACCGAGGACTTCGACCTGCTCTCCAAGACGGGCAAGGCCAACCCCTGGATGCAGGGCTTCACCATCAACGGCTTCTATTCGATGTTCGGGTCCACCACCTACATCGCCGACGACGGGAGCAGCGCCGACAGTTCCCTCTACAGTTACGGCTCCAAGGACAGCCACGACCGCGCCATCGGGTCGGTCTGTTCCGGCCCGCCCATCTACCACGGCGCCCGCTTCCTCAACTCCACGGGCAAGGACATGAAGGGCATCAAGATCGGTTACGTCGGCGAGCAGTGGCGCAACGGCGGCAACCCCAACCCCCAGAAGATCGACTTCCAGTACCGGGTGGTCCCGGGCGGGACGAAGCCGGACATCCGCGCCGGGGACTGGACCGACTTCGACGCCCTGGATTTCACCAGCCCCGTCCACACCGACAAGGCGGGCCCCCTGGACGGGAACGCCATGGCCAACCGCGAGATCTTCCGGTCGAAGATGATCAAGGTCAAGATCCCTGCGGGCGACGAGATCTGGATCCGCTGGGTGGACAGCAACAACACCGGCAAGGACCACGGGCTGGCGGTGGACGAACTGGACATCGTCCCGGTCTTCTTCTTCAAGGGGCTCTACATCGCCCCCGTGGCCGCCGGGGTGGTGACCACCATCGGGCTCTGGTACGTGACGAGGGACGAGGAACCCGAGAGCCCGAGCAAGTAAGCCCAATCCTCCATGCGCCTCCATCACGCACGGAAACCGCTGGACCGGATCGCGCCCCTCCTGGTGGTCGGGCTCCTTCTGGTCCCGGCGGAGGGGGCGTCGAGGCGCAACGTCTTCTTCAGCGGCTTCCCGCCCGGAAGCGTGATCTCCTGTGACGGGCTGGTGCTGGGGACCCTCCGCGAGGAGGGTTCCGCCTTCTCCCTGTTCATCCCCGAGGGCAGCCCCACCTTCCGTGTCGAGCATAACGGCGACGTCCTCCTGGAGCGCACCTTCCTCATCGAGAAGGGGAAAACCCTCTACCTCACCCCGGGGAAGACCGGCCCGGTCACCCCGGAGCGGCCGGCCCCCGCGCCGCCGCCTCCCCCTGCCCCCGCGTCGGCCCCTGCGGCCGTCCGCCCCCCGGGTCCGCCGGTCGAATCCCCACAGCCGGCAGCCCCCCGCACTCCCGCCCTGGTGGTGACCGTAACCCCGGGAACACGCCTGCCCGCCTCCCCGGCCGCCCCGGGTAAACCGGCGAAGGGCCCCGCGGGGAGAGGCGTCGCGGAAAGCCTCGAGGACGCGCCCGAGAGTTCCTTCCCCACCACCCTCGCCCTTTCCGTCCTGGTCATGGCGTTTATCGGGGTGTGGGGGTGGCGACGGGTGCACCGCACCCTGCCGGCCGCCGACACCGTCGGCGACCGGCCCGAGGCGACGTCCACGGCCCCGGCGGAAGCCGACGACGCCCTCGTGGCCGCGGTTTCGGTGGAAGAAGCCGACCCGGCCTTTTCCGTCCCCCTCGGCAAGGGGCCGAAACCCGACTTCCTCGAGGACCTCCACCTCCGGGAAACCCAGGCGACCCTGGGGATCCGGCGCCCCAAGGCCACCACCGACCCGCCGTTCATCCTGGACATCCAGGACTTCAAGATCAGGGACGATTCGTGAGAGTCTGTCCCTGGATCATCCTGGTGTGGCTGAGCGGGGCCGCCGCGGCCGCGGGGGACGCGCCAACCGACCGGACCTCCCCGCCGGCGAGGATCGTCGAGGTCAGCCCCCGCTTTTCCACGGCGGTGCTGGAGGTTTCTCAACCCGAGGATCTCAAGGGCCGCCAGGGGGAGTTTTACTACGCCGTCACCGTGAACGGGGCAGCCCGCGAAGTGGTCCCGGCCCGGTTTGTCGTCCTCGACCTCCTCGACCGGACGCACGTGGTGGTCCGAATCACCGAGCGCAAGGGCAACATCCACCCCTCCTACGGCGTCCGTTTTCTCCCCCGACCCGAGGCCGGGCCCCTCCCGGGGCCACCGGCACCGGCCGCGCCCTTCCCGCCCCCCATCGACGGCCCCCCCGCCCGGGGCGCGTTCGAGCCCCTCTGCCGGGTGTTCCCGGACCTGTTGAGGCCCTTCCCGTCACCGGCCCCGGTCCTTTCCGGCCCCCCCGGGGCGGGGGCGACCGGCAGCGTCGACCCTCCCGCTCCCGCGGCCGCTTCGCCGGGCGTCCTGCGCCGCAGCGAACTCCTCGAGAGCATGGTCCTGGTCCCCGGCGGGCCGTCCGCCATCGGCCTCACGGAGTCCGAGAGCCTCTTCTACAACGAGGGGCCTCAGCACACCGTCTTCCTCGAACCGTACTACGTGGACCGCCACGAGGTGTCCCGCGCGCGCTACGCCCGTTTTCTCCGGGAGACGGGGCACTCCGCCCCACCCGACTGGAAGGGGAACGACCCGCCCCCCGGAACCGGGGACCTGCCGGTCGTCAACGTGAGCTGGGACGATGCGGAGGCCTTCGCCCGCTGGTCACACCGGAGGCTCCCGACGGAGGAGGAGTGGGAAACCGCCGGCCGCGGGCCCCAGGCTTTCCTTTTCCCCTGGGGCAACGACTTCCGTGAACGCATGATGAACTCCCGGGAGTTGGAAAAGCTCGCACCGCTGCCCCCCGGATCGCTCCCCGGGGACCGGTCCGTCTACGGCATCGAGGACCTGGCGGGGAACGTCAGCGAGTGGACCTCGTCCCACTACCTGCCCTATCCCGAGAACCGGCACCTTCAGCAGGACGCGTACGGGATCCACAACCGGGTGATCCGGGGCGGGGCTTTCAACGTGAACCATCTCTACTGCCGCCTGGTGTTCCGGGCACGGCAGGCCGAGACCTATGCCGGGGAGGACCTCGGGTTCCGCTGCGCCATCTCGGTCTCCGAACTCGACGGACTGCTCCGGCAGGGCGTCCTCCTGGCGGACTGACATGATCGACCTCCACAACCACGTTCTCTGCGAAATCGACGACGGTGCGACGGACTTCGACCACTCCCTCCGGATGCTGGAGGAAGCGCGACGGGCAGGCGTCGAGGCCCTGGCCTGCACCCCTCACCACTTTCACCCGAACTTCCCCGTCCAGTCTCCCGGGGAGATCGTGCGCCGGTTCGAGGAACTGAGGGCCGAGGCCCCCCTCACGATCCACCTCGGCGCCGAGCACTACTTCGGCCCGGACTTCGTGGACGCCGTCGAGCGGGCGGCGGACACCCTCATCCCCTTCAACGGCCGGAACCACCTCCTGCTGGAACTGGGGAGCACCCTTCCCGGCCGCTACCTGGAGCCCATCGTCTTCCGGCTGCGGGACCGGGGGCTCCGCCCGGTCATCGCCCACCCCGAGCGCCACCACGACTTCGCCTCGAATTTCGGCCTCCTGGACCGCCTGCGGGAACTCGGGTGCGCGCTGCAGGTCAACGCCAAGAGCCTGACGGGCCGCTACGGGTCCGGTCCCCGGAAAACCGCGCGAAAACTCCTGGAGGGCCGCCTCGCCCACCTGGTCGGCAGCGACGCCCACCAGTCGGGCGACTTCGCCCACTACCAGGAAGCCGCAACCTGGGTCGAGAAATCCCTGGGAGAGCACTATTTCGATCTTCTTTTCATCATCAACCCCTGGATGATCCTCAACGGCCGGGAGCCCGTCGAGGCGGAGGACCTCGACCGCGTCGACACTATCCTCGCGGGCATCCGCACGGGGGCACCATGAAGCGCCTGGAAATCACCGTACGGCTGCTGGCGGCCACCCTCTTCCTCTTTCTCGGCATCCGCCAGATCGGGGAAATCCGGGACTTCGCGGACCTGACGAAGCCCCTGTCCCTCGACCGGCTCAAGGAAATCGTCGCGAAGGACCGCTACAACCCGCACGGCTGGTACCTGCTGGGGTGCGTCTACGCCTACGACCCCACGCACGAGTCCATGGAGAACGCCCGGAGCTGCCTCATGAAGGCAGTGCACTACAACCCCTACTACTTCAAGTACTGGATGGAACTGGCCCAGGCCCTGGAGTTCCTGGGCGAGCGCGAGAAAGCCATCCGGTGCGTTCACACCGCCCTCCTCCTGAACCGGTCCTACTCGGACCTCTACTGGCGCGCGGGGAATTTCTTTCTCAAGTGCGGCCGGGCGGAGGAGTCCGCCCGGTGTTTCCGGAAGGCCCTGGAGGGGGACCCCTCACTGGCGGTCCCCATCCTGGAGATCGCCAGCCGGATGCTCGGCGACCGCGGCCGGGCCGTGGCCGACATCATCCCGAACCGCCCCGTCCTCCTGTCCACGGCGCTGGGGTGGGCCGTCGGCTACGAGGACCCCGCCGCGGCCCGCATCGCGTGGGAAAAGCTCTCCAAACTGGACGAGGAGGTCCCGGCAGGGGTGCTCTCGGGCTACATCCGCCTCCTCTGGAAACAGGGACGATTCGGGGAGTCCTGGGAGGTCTGGGTCCGCAATGCCCGGCTCCTTTTCCCGAACCTCCTGCCTGAAGGCGAGGTCGTCTACAACGGGGGCGTCGAGCTGCCCCTCCTCAACAACGGGTTCGACTGGCGCTTCCAGACCTCGGCGCACCGGACCGTGGACCCCGACTTCCAGAACTGCTACCGGGGCTCCTACGCCCTCCTGATGACCTTCGACGGCACGGAGAACGTCGCCGGGTCCCTGGTCAGCAAGGCGGTCCTCGTTCCCGCCCCCGGGAAGTACTATTTCCACGTCGCGCTCCGGATCGAGGGAATCACTTCGGACCAGGGGGTCTACTTCCTCTTCCGGCACACGTCCCCCGACGGGACCTCCCGGGAGGTCGGGCGCTCGAAGAAGTTCTCGGAGGACCTCGACTGGGAGATCCTCAGCCTGCCCGTGGAGGTGCCCTCGGCGGGCGGGCTGCTGGAGGTCACCCTCCAGCGCGACCGCTCCGTCAAGCTCGACCCCAACTTCCGGGGGCGGATCTGGCTGGACGACGCCCGGCTGACAACGGAGGAAAGACAGTGATCCGACGCGCGATCCTCGAAGCCGGCCTCGCCCTCACCGTGCTGTTCGCCACGACGGCCTTCGGCGCCTCGCCCGAGTGGGCCTCCGGGGTCTTCGTCACCGCGTCCTACTTCCTCTTCGTGCTCTACCTCTTCCCCTTCCACGCCGACCAGTCCCTGGAGCGCCCCTCCCCGAAGGCCTGCCTGGCCGTCGGCATCCTGGCCGCGATCCCGGTCGCCCAGTTGATCCCCCTCCCCGCGTGGTTTCTCCGGCTGGTCTCGCCGGTCCACGACGCCTTCGTCACGCCCCTGCTCCGCGAGGGGCTCCTCCCCGACTCGCTGTTCCGCGGCATGGCCAGCGTGTGCCCCTTCGCCACCTGGATCCAGCTCCGGGTCTTCGTCGCCGTCCTGATCCTCTTCCTGATCGGGCGGGCCCTCTTCGCCGATGCCGGGTCCCGGTCGCGCTTCCTGGGCCTGCTTGCCGTCATCGGGCTCTTCCAGGCGTCCTTCGGGCTCCTGCAGTACTTCGGCGTCTTCCCCCAGTTTCTCCCCGACGGGACCGACCGTGCGATCCAGTGCGCGAGCGGCACCTACGTGAACCGCGACCACTTCTCCGGCCTGCTGGAGATGTGCATCCCGGTGCTCCTCGGCCTGGCCTACACTTACTTCGCCACCCGGATCCTGCCCGAGATCCCCTACGTCACCACGCGGATCTCCGAGGCTTTCTTCCACCACCGGACCCCCCTCTTCCTCCTGCTCATCTTCCTGGCCGCCATCATGGGATTGGGGGTCGTCTTCTCCCTCAGCCGGTCCGGGATCTTCTGCCTGACGGCCACCGTCGTTTTCCTGGCCGTCCTGGTCTTCAACAAGCACCGGCGGGGAAAGGTGAACGCCTTCGTTCTCTCTTTCGCCTTCCTCGTGCTGGGCTACTCGGCCTGGATCGGGGTGGACGAGGTCCTTCGGCGCTTCGGCCAACTCGCGACCCGGGACGTCCTGAACGCGGATTCCCGCTTCCAGGCCTGGCAGGACACCCTCGAACTGGTCCGGGACTACCCCGTGACCGGCACGGGCCTCGGGACGTTCTACTACGCCTTCAACCGGTACGAGTCCGTCCCCGGGGAGCGCGTCTTCACCCACGCCCACAACGACTACCTGGAGTACGTGGCCGAACTGGGGGCCCCCGGCGGCCTCTTCCTCATCGTTTGCGTGGTCTTCCTGCTGGTGAGAGGGGTACGCATCTTCTTCCGCACCTCGAACCCCCGGCTCTCCGGGGTGTCCCTCGGGGCCTGCGGGGCCGTGTTCGCCATTCTTCTGCACAGCGTCACCGACTTCAACCTCCAGATCCCGGCGAACATGGCCGTTTTCTCCCTCCTCCTGGCCGTCCTGGCCTCCGTCGCCGTGGTGCACCGCCGCGAGGAGGCCCTGGCCCCCCCGGCGGAAGACGAGGAAGCCGAGACGGAAGACCTCGGCCCCGAGGAGGACTACGACGAGGACGATTTCATCCACGACGACTGATCGGAAGATTAGCGGTTGCTTTTGTCCCGGCATGCTGGTATAAGGAAACGTCGGTACTGGAGCGCGGGAAAAAATCTGGCTCTGGGCGTCAACTCGGTATTTCGAACCCTGTCAGATCCGAAAGGAAGCAGCAGTAAGAAACCCCCCGGGTGTGACGTATCCAGAGCCTTTTATTCGAGTCAGGGGCGGGAACGTGGGATACCTGGTCATCGCGAGGAAGTGGCGGCCGAAGCAGTTCGAAGACGTCGTCGGCCAGCAGGGGCTGACCCGGACCCTTCAGAACGCCATCCGGCAGGGACGCATCTCCCACGCCTACCTCTTCACGGGGACCCGCGGGGTCGGCAAGACCTCCACCGCCCGAATCCTCGCCAAGGGCCTCAACTGCATGCACGAGGCCGCCCCGACCGCGCACCCCTGCGACGCCTGCGTCTCCTGCCAGGAGATCACCCAGGGGAATTCGGTGGACGTCCTCGAGATCGACGCCGCCTCGAACCGCGGGATCGGCGAGATCCGCGAACTCCGGGAGAACGTGCGGTACACGCCCTCCCGGGACCGCTACAAGATCTTCATCATCGACGAAGTCCACATGCTCACCTCGGAGGCCTTCAACGCGCTGCTGAAGACCCTCGAGGAACCCCCCGGCCACGTGATCTTCATCCTGGCCACCACCGAGCTCTACAAGATCCCCCAGACCATCGTCTCCCGGTGCCAGCAGTTCGACTTCCGGATCATCCCCTTCGTCGACATCCACGAACGGCTCCGGAAGGTGGTGGCCGCCGAGGGGGTCGATGTGTCCGACCAGGCGCTCCAGTACGTGGTGAAGGCCAGCGGGGGAAGCATGCGGGACGCCGAGTCCGCCCTCCAGAAGATCATCTCCTACGGCGGGGGCGACATTTCCGACGAAGACATCGCGGCCCTGCTGGGCGTGGTCAAGCAGGAGTCCCTCAACACCCTGATGCGAGCCGTGGTGGAGGCGGATTTCCCGGAGATCATCCGGGTGGTCAACGATCTCTACGACAAGGGGCACGACCTCCAGAGCTTCATCCGGGCGTGCATCGAGTACGTCCGCAACATGGCCGTCTACCGGATATCGGAGGACGAGGACCAGTTCCTTCTCCTCAGCGACGAGGACCGGGAACAGCTCCGCGACCTGGCCGGGAGGGTCACCGTCGAGGAACTGCTCCGGATGTACGATTTTCTCGTCCGGGCTGAAAACGAGCTCAAATGGGCCCCCTTCGTGCGTTTCCACACCGAGATGGCCCTGCTCAAGCTCGCCAGCCTCGGCCGCCTGGCTCCCCTGGAAGACGTCCTGGCCATGCTCGCCGCCGGGGCGGAGGCTGCACCCCGGCCGGCGCCGGAAGCGGGCCGGGCGGCCCCGGCAACGGATTCCGCACCGAAGCCCCGCCCCGCCGCCCCCCCGGGGCCCCCGGCGGAACGAGACCGGGTGGAGTGGTTCCTGCAGGAAGCCGCGAACCGCTTTCCCCAGCTCAGGCCCATCCTGCGGAAGGCGGAGTGGCGCCTGGCGGAGACGACCCTCGAGATCGTGAACACGGGCGGTCCCGCCCAGGAAGGGCTCTTCCGCTTGGAAAGCACCCAGTCCGCCCTGAAGGAAGTCTTCCGCGGCCTGTTCGGCACGACGCCCGACGTGGTGCTCCGCAACCGGGAAACCGCCGCCCCGAAACCGGCCCCGGCGCCCCCCCCGGCGCCGCCCCGCCCGCCCGAGGAGAGCGCCCCCGCACAGAGGACCATCGAGAAACAGTTCCAGGACGACCCCATCGGCCGGTTGATCATCGACCGGATCCCCGGCCGGTGGCAGTTCCAGCCCAAGGAGTGACCCCCGTGGATTTCAAGGACCTGATGGAACAGGCGCAGCAGATGAAGGGCCAGATGGCCGCCGCCATGGACCGGGTCGAGGTGGAGGGGGAAAGCGGCGGGGGCCTCGTCCGCGTCCGCCTCAACGGCCGGCGAGAGGCCGTCACCCTGAAAATCGACCCTGACGCCCTGAAGGACAATGACCTCGATTTTCTCCAGGACCTCATCCTCGCCGCGTTCAACAACGCCTCCCGAAAACTCGAGGAGATCATGGTCTCCCGGATGGGGTCCATGCTGTCCAATCTCAAACTGGAATGAGCCGCTTCACCGACCCCCTCGAGAAACTGATGGAGGCCCTTCGCCGGCTGCCCGGCATCGGGGCGAAGTCGGCCCAGCGAATCGCCTTTCACCTCCTGAAAGCCGACGGGGCCTACATCGGGGCCCTCCAGGAGTCCATCACCGACGTTCGGGAAAAAGTCCGCCTCTGCGCCGAGTGTCACAGCTACACGGACCGGGAGGTCTGCGAGATCTGCGCCGACCCCGCGCGGGACCACCGGTTGGTCTGCGTGGTGGAGAAACCCTTCGACATCGCCGCCATCGAGAAGAGCGGGCGGTACACGGGCACCTACCATGTCCTTCACGGCGTGCTGTCCCCCATCGACGGCATCGGGCCCGACCAGCTGAGGCTGGGGAACCTCCCCGACCGGATCCGCCGCCACGAGGTCACCGAGCTCATCGTCGCCACCAACCCCGACGTGGAGGGGGAAGCCACCGCCCTTTACCTGGCCCGGCTGGTCAGGCCCCTGGGCACCCTGGTCTCCCGGATCGCCCTGGGCCTGCCCGTGGGGTCGGAACTCGAGTTCGCCGACGACGTCACCATCGCCCGGGCCATGGAGGGCCGGACCCGGCTCTGAAGTACGCCGGGCGAGCCGAGCCCGGCCCAACCGTACGCCGGGCGAGCCGAGCCCGGCGGCAGGGGTGCGGTAAGGACAAACGGAGGAGAGCGACCCGATGCTGGTGCGCGCCTCGGCTCGGCGCGCGTACCCCGGCGCGCTGACCAGGAGGAGGATCCCCATGAAACACGCCATCCGTCACCTTGCCTTTTCCGGGCTGCTCTTCGCCGCCCTGTCCGCCTGGGCGCCGGCCGACGGGCCCGGCATGGACCCCAAGGCCCTCGACCTTCTGAACCGGACCGTCGAGGCCCTGGGCGGGGAGGCCTTCCGCTCCTGGGCCGGTTACCACGGCGAAGGCCGGATCTACGTCATCAAGGGCGACAACCAGAGCTGGACGAAGTTCTGGTACGACTACCGCTGGCCCGGCAAGGAGCGGACGGCCCTGGAGGAACCCGACGGCGCCGTCGTGGAGATCTACAACCTGGACCTGGGCAAGGGGTGGGCCTACGAGTACGGCAAAGTGAAGGACAAAACCGAGGAGGACGTCCGCCGCTTCCGCCTCGCGGAGAAGCGGAGCTTCATCAACCTTTTCCGGGAGCGGTGGAAGGAGCCCGGCATGAAGGTCTTCCACCTGGGCCCGGAGAGCTTCGATTCCGTCCGGCCCGAGGAGGGCCTCGAGTTCGTCGACGCGGAGAACTACGCCGTCACCGTGATCTACGCCGAGGGGAAGGCCCTGCCCGAACGCGTCGAGTACATCGAGAAAACGTCCTCGGGGCGGACCGAGAAGCACGCCGACCACTTTTTCCGCTGGTTCCGGTACCAGGGGGTCATGATGCCGCTGCGAATCGAGTTCTTCACCAACGGCGTCATGACCCGGCAGGTGGATTTTTCCGGGGTCTCCTTCAGCCACCCCCTCCCCGACGCCGAGTTCCAGGCCCCCCAGCCTGGCCCGGTGAAGGACCGTAAGAAGAAGAAGCGCTACGAGACCGGCCTCGACCGCGACGAAACCGAATCCCGGAAAAATTAGGATATTGAGGATACGGCAGAATGAACCCGCGCCACCCCATCACCCGACCCCGGAGGGGTCGAACGTGAATAGAATAAGCGCCCCACCACCACCCGACCCCGAAGGGGTCGAACGTGAATAGAATGAGCGCCCCACCCCCGCCCGACCCCGAAGGGGTCGAAGTGAGACGGGTCGAAGCCCTCCCGCAGCCGTGCCGTCAACCGCGGGGACCCGGAAAATTTTGAAAAGGTCGCAAATACCGTGAGCGTGGGTACCCAGCCCGCCAAACCTTTCACATCCAGAATTGATTGTGTACGGGACGCCCGCGCTCCCCATCCATCAGTCTTGCGGATCGTTGACGGCGCCTGACCGTCACTGGAGATAGCTCTCCTCGAATTCCACTCCCGCCACGGTCAGGAACTTCCGGTACTCGTCCAGGAAGGAATGGGTCCGGTGATGCGCCTCCTGGTCCTTGATGTACTCGATGAGCGCGTCCTTTCCATCCGGACCCAGGGTGAAGGCGCCGTAACCTTCCTGCCAGTGACCGAAGCGGGGAAAGACCCTCTCCTTCCGGATCCAGTCAGCGGAACCCAGCTTGATGGTCTTCACGTAATCGGCGAGGCGGACGGAGGGGTGAAGATCGCTGAAAATGTGGAGGTGGTCTTCCGTTCCGCCCACTCGGTACAGATGGCCATGGAGGTTCTTGACGATACCCCAGATGAAGCGGTACAACGCCTCTCTTCTCTCCTTGAGAAGGACCGGTTCACGGCCTTTGGTTGAAAAGACGAGGTGGTAGTAAATCTGGGTGTAAGTGGACATGTCGGCCTCCCGCCCGACCCCGAAGGGGTCGAATATGAATAGAATAAACGCGCCATCCCTACCCCCGACCCCGAAGGGGTCGAATATGAATAGAATGAGCGCCCCACCCCCGCCCGACCCCGAAGGGGTCGAACGTGAATAGAATAAGCGCCCCACCCCCGCCCGACCCCGAAGGGGTCGAACGTGAATAGAATGAATGCCCCCATCCCCCCCCGACCCCGAAGGGGTCGAATGTGAATAGAATGAACGCGCCACCCCATCACCCGACCCCGAAGGGGTCGAACGTGAATAGAATGCGCGCCCCCATCCCCCACCCGACCCCGAAGGGGTCGAACGTGAATCACATCTCCGCACGTTCGACCCCTCCGGGGTCGGGGTGATCGGTTCTCACCTCGTCTATTCACATTCGACCCCTTCGGGGTCGGGGGATACGATTCTCACCTCATTCTATTCACATTCGACCCCTTCGGGGTCGGGGGGAACGATTCTCATCTCGTTCTATTCACGTTCGACCCCTTCGGGGGCGAAGCGGTGACTTTGTGAGACGGGTCGAAGCCCTCCCGCAGTGCCGTCAACCGCGGGGACCCGGAAAATTTTGAAAAGGTCGCAAATACCGTGAGCGTGGGTACCCAGCCCGCCAAACCTTTCACATCCAGAATTGATTGTGTACGGGACGCCCGCGCTCCCCATCCATCAGTCTTGCGGATCGTTGACGGCGCCTGACCGTCACTGGAGATAGCTCTCCTCGAATTCCACTCCCGCCACGGTCAGGAACTTCCGGTACTCGTCCAGGAAGGAATGGATCCGGTGATGCGCCTCCTGGTCCTTGATGTACTCGATGAGCGCGTCCTTTCCATCCGGGCCCAGGGTGAAGGCGCCGTAACCTTCCTGCCAGTGACCGAAGCGGGGAAAGACCCTCTCCTTCCGGATCCAGTCAGCGGACCCCAGCTTGATGGTCTTCACGTAATCGGCAAGGCGAACGGAGGGGTGAAGATCGCTGAAAATGTGGAGGTGGTCTTCCGTTCCGCCCACTCGGTACAGATGGCCATGGAGGTTCTTGACGATACCCCAGATGAAGCGGTACAACGCTTCTCTTCTCTCCTTGAGAAGGACCGGTTCACGGCCTTTGGTTGAAAAGACGAGGTGGTAGTAAATCTGGGTGTAAGTGGACATGTCGGCCTCCCGCCCGACCCCGAAAGGGTCGAATATGAATAGAATGTTCGCGCCGGTCAGGGATGAGGCCAAAAACAGCGGTTTTGGGTGAGGCCAGCGACTGGTTTTCAATCGGCCGGGCAGAGAGAGAGGATTTCGCAGGAGCGAGAAGGGAACTCGTCTCACCGGGA
>JAGNHB010000082.1 GCA_018001935.1 Acidobacteriota bacterium | reverse complement strand
AGAGGTGTATAAGGGACAGGGCCGGGGGGGGCGGGCCGGCCGGGGGAGGGAGTGCGGAAACCGGGTAGACGCGGCTCGCCTGGCGGAGGAAGGCCGCGAAGAGGTGCAGCGCGCTCTGTCCGCCGGAGAGGGGGAACTCGCGGTTGTCGTCGTAACCCACCCAGCAGCAGACGATGAGGTTGCCGGTCAGCCCGACGAACCAGCCGTCCTTGGCCGTCCCCGTCTTGGCGGCCATGGGGAGGGTGACGCCGAGGGTGCGGAGCCCCTTGGCGGTGCCTTCCTCCACGGTGTCCCGCAGCATGTCCATCACGGTGAGGGCGGCGGTGCGCGAGAAGACCGCCCCCTCCCCGATGGGGGTCCCCCCTCCCGGCCCGCGGAAGACGCGCGCCGCGAGCGGGCGGCCCCCGTTGTAGAAGGCCGTGTAGGCGGCTGCGACCTCGAGGGGGGTGACGTCGAGGGTCCCCAGGGCGATGGACGGGTACGGGACGGCCCGGGCCCGGAAGCCCAGCCGGTCGATCCCCGCCGCGAGACGGGGAAAGCCCGCCCGCTGCGCGTACAGCACCGTCGCGGCGTTGAGGGAGTGGGAAAGCGCCTTTCGCATGGTCACGGGGCCCAGGTAGATGTCCCGGTAGTTTCGCGGGGTGTAGGTCCGCCGCCCGTAGGTGACGGATACGGGGCGGTCCTCCACCACGCTGTCGGGGGTGAGGCCGAGGGAGGGGTCCTCCCGGCCGGCGTCGAGGAACAGGGCGTAAAGGAACGGTTTGAGGATCGATCCCGCCTGGCGGCGGCCCGCGACGGCCCGGTTGAACTGCGAGGCCCGGAAGTCACGCCCCCCGCAGAGGGCCAGGACGTCCCCGTTCCGGGGGTCCATCACCACCATGGCCGCCTGGACGTCGGCCATCCCCCGGTTGCCGAAGGCGTCCCCGTGGGTTTCCGAGACGGCCCGTAGCCCCTCCTCGATCCCCACCTCCGCGCAGCGCTGGAGTTCCGGGTTGAGGGTGGCCAGGACGGGCGGCGGGGCCTGTTCCCGCTCGGGCACGGGTTTGAGGTCGAGACCCTCGCAGAGGTGGTCCATGAAATAGGGGGCGGTGAGGTCCCGGAAAAAGCCGCCGTCGAAGCCCGGGAGCGGTTCGGCCTGCGCCGCCCGGTTTTCCCCGGGCATGACGAAGCCGGCGTCCGCCATGGACTGGAGGACCTGGTTGCGCCGGGCGAGGGCAGCCGCCGGGTGGCTGAAGGGCCCGATCACGTTCGGGGAACGGATCATTCCGGCCAGCAGGGCGCACTCGGCGAGGGTGAGGGCACGGATGTCCTTCCCGCAGTAAACGTCTGCCGCCTGGGCGAATCCGTGGACCGGCCGCGAGGCCACCTGCCCCAGGTAGGTGTGGTTCACGTAGATCTCGAAAAGTTCGCGTTTCGATAGCCGGGACTCCAGGATCATGGCCATGAAGGCCTCCTGGAATTTCCGGGCGAAGGTGCGCTCGGGGGAGAGGAAAAAGTTCTTGACCATCTGCTGGGTCAGGGTCGATCCCCCCTCCACCACCCGATCGTGGCGGACGTTCCGAAACAGCGAACGCAGGACCCCCCAGACATCGACCCCCGGGTGGGAGAAGAACCGCCGGTCCTCGGCGGCGAGGATGGCGTTCACGAGCGGTTGGGGCACCTGGTCGAAGGGCACGGCGGGGCGACGGTTCCCCGGCAGGGCGCCCGACAGGACGGAAGGGCGGAAATAAAGCACGGGGAGGGCCCCGCCCCCGTCGAGGGCGTAAATCGCGGCGATCCCCCCCCCGCCGAACACCACCCTCGCCTTCGCGGGCCCCCTCACCCCGAGGGCGGCGGCGTCCCCGCCGCTGTCCAGGAGGAACGTCCGGCCGTCGGGCGAGACGGAGTAGGCCGGGGGCCGGTCGAGGTCCGCGGAAGGCCGGTAACCGTGCTTCTGCAGGATCTGGGCGAGGAGTTCCGGCGAGATGGCCTGGCCGGGGAAAAGGACCCCGGGGGCGCTGTAGATGGTCGGGCTGTGCTTCCAGGGCGGGTTCTGGAGGGCCTTGTCCACCAGGTGCGAGAACCGGACGTAGAAGTAGAACCAGGCCCCGGCGCCGACCAGACCGACCCCGAGGACAAAGCACAGGAGTATCTTGACGAGGGTGGCGGTTCGGAAGCGGATCAAGACGCGCACGGGCCGACCGGTCAGAGGGAGGCGTTGATGACGCGGAGCAGTTCTTCCAGGCGGAACGGCTTGATGATCACGCCCTTGAATCCGAACAGCGGGTACTCGCTGACGATGGGGTGGCTGGAGTAGCCGCTGGACAGCACGATCCGGGCTCCGGGGTCACCCGCGAGGATCCTCTTCCCGGCCTCCTCGCCGCCCAGCCCGGTCGGGATAGTCAGGTCGAAGATCCCCAGGTCGAAGGGGCGGCCCTGTTCGGCGGCGCCCGCCCACGTCCGCACGGCTTCGGACCCGTCGATGACCGCCTCCACCTCGAACCCCGAACGCTCGAGCATCAGGACCATCACTTTCCGGACGATCTCCTCGTCGTCCATCAGGAGCAGCCGCTTTTTCACGCTCGGTTCCATTCCCCCGCCCCTCACCAGGTTAACCGGGCCTCCGCCCCGTTACGGGGGGAGAAGGCGCCCTTGAAGTTAAATTGTACCTCAAACAGGGCCCGGGAAAAATAACTTTGACGTCCCCGCAAAAAGTCGCGAAAGGGGGATTTCCCGCGAATAACACGAATGTAAGCGAATTTATAACACGAATAATATCTATTGATTATTGATTTCTGATGCCCTCGCAAAAAGTCGGAAAACGAGCGGGAAAGTATCTGTAAGGCCTTTGTTTGAGCCATCGCCCGGAGGACGATGGTACTTTTTGCGGGACCGTCAATTCTGGCAGCCTCGCAACGATCCCCGGGAGTGCAGGCGTCCAACCCCGGCTTCGTTCGTGAAATTACATCATTTTAAATATCGGCATAATAAGTTTTTATAACATATTTACCGCGATTTTCAGAAAATTTCAAATGTTCCGGGCCCGGCCCGCGTTTGTGTGAGTGAACACAGGGAATCGGGCGCGCCGAAAACACAGTCCCTGGAAATCACGTAAAGGGAGGTTATCATGAAACGCAACCTGTTGGCTCTCATCCTGGTCCTCGCGGTGGCGGGGTGCTTCCTCCGGGCGGGGGAAGGGGCCCCGGTGACCGCCGGGTCCGACACGCCGCAGGCCGACACGGCGAAGAAGGCGGTGAAGCGCTCGCCGAACGTGCCGGCCGGCAAAATCAACATCAACACCGCGGGGGTCCGGGAACTCGACCAACTGCCCGGCGTCGGGCCCGCGGTGGCCCAGCGGATCATCTCCTACCGCCAGGAGCACGGCCGCTTCCAGAAGGCCGAGGACCTCATGGCCGTCAAGGGGATCGGGGAGAAGATCTTCGCCAAGATCCGGCCCTACGTCTCCACGGAGTGAGCGTCGGTCGAACCCCACATGGAATCGGGAGGCGGTCACCCGGAACCGGCGGGTGACCGCTTTTTTTCGTCGGGGAACCGATTCGGTTGCGCCGGGAGGGGGTTTCCGCTACAATAGGCAATCCCGCGGCGGGCGGGGCCGGTCCGACCGGCGCCCGGCCGGGCCCCGCGAGGGGGCGGCGGCGGTGTCGCCCCGCGGCCAATTCACGATCTCGGAGGAAGACGATGGGCAAGAACCTGAAGGAATTCACCGTGGCGAACTTCCAGGCGGAGGTCCTCGAGTCCCCGGTCCCGGTGCTGGTGGACTTCTGGGCGAAGTGGTGCATGCCCTGCCGGCAGATCGGCCCCTACGTGGAGCAGATCGCCGAGGATTTCGCCGGCCGCGCCAAGGTCGGCAAGCTGGACATCGACATCAACGAGGACATCGCCGCCACGTACAACGTCCGCAGCATCCCCACCCTCCTGGTGTTCAAGGGCGGGCAGGTGGTGGGGTCCCAGACCGGCGCCTCCACCAAGGACGTCATCGCCCAGCTGCTCGAGCGGAACCTGTGAGGCGGCCGCGGGGCCTGCCGGCCTGGCCGGCCCCCGCGCGGCATCGGAGCACGACATGCGCAACCTGGTCATCGTAGGGTCGCAGTGGGGCGACGAGGGGAAGGGGAAGTACGTCGACCTCCTCACGGGGCGGTTCGACTGCGCGGTCCGCTACCAGGGCGGGCACAACGCCGGGCACACCGTCCGGATCGGGTCCGAACAGACCATCCTCCACCTCGTCCCGTCCGGCATCCTGCGGGAGAGCACGCTCTGCGCCGTGGGCGACGGGGTCGTGGTGGAGCCCTGCGCCCTCGTCGCGGAAATGGACATGCTGTTGGGGAAGGGAATCCGTCTTGACGGGCGGTTCTTCGTCGGGAACCGGGCCCACCTGGTCCTCCCCCTCCACCGCGCCATGGACCGCTGGTCCGAAGAGGCCCGCGGCGAGGCGGCCATCGGCACCACCCTGCGCGGCATCGGCCCCGCCTACATCGACAAGTACGCCCGGGTCGGGGTCCGTGTCGGTCACGTCCGGTCCCGGGCGGGGCTCCGGGCGGCCTGTCACGAGGTGATCGCCCACTACCGCCGCACCTACGGCCCGCACCTCCCCGAACTCGTCCCCGACGAGGAGTGGGAGCGCTTCCACGAGGCCTGCGCCCGGGTGGCCCCTTTCGTGGCGGACACCGCCTGCAAAGTCCACGCCTGGTCCGGCGCCGGGAAATCCATCCTCTTCGAGGGCGCCCAAGGCGTGATGCTGGACGTCGACTTCGGGACCTACCCCTACGTCACCAGCTCCCACACTTTCGCGGGCGGGGCCCCTGCGGGCACCGGCATGCCCTGCGCCCGGCTGGGCGCCGTGGCCGGGGTCATGAAGGCCTACACCACCCGCGTCGGCGGCGGCCCCTTTCCCACGGAGCTGAAGGACGACCTTGGCGAGGCGATCCGCCGGAAGGGTGGCGAGTACGGCGCCAGCACCGGCCGACCGCGCCGCTGCGGGTGGCTGGACCTGTTCCAGATGCGCTATTCCTGCATGGTCAACGGGTTCGACACCCTCCTGCTGACCAAGATCGACGTGCTGGACAGCCTCGAGCTGATCCGGGTCGCCGTCGGTTACCGGCTGGACGGCCGGGAGCTGGAGGCCTTCCCCTTCGACATCGGCGACCTGGAAAGGGTCGAACCGGTGTACGAGACCTTCCCCGGCTGGAAGGTCTCCACCGCGGGCGCCCGGGACTTCGAAGCCCTGCCCCCCGAGGCCCGGGACTACGTCCGTTTCGTCGCGCGTTCCCTCGGTGTCGAGATCGGCATGATCTCCACCGGGTCCGAGCGCGACGAGACCCTCCTCAACCCCGAAGCTTCCGTCATCCGGGAATTCCTCGGCTGAAGACCGTTTCCCGGGGCTTCGATCCCTCCACCAGGTGACAGACCATGAACATCCTCGCTAAGATATTCGGCACCAAGAACGACCGCGAACTCAAGAAACTCCGGCCCGTCGTCGAGGCGGTGAACGCCCAGGAGTCCCGCTTCCGCGCCATGTCCGACGAGGAGCTGGCCGGGATGACCGCCGTCCTGCGCTCGCGCCTCGACGCGGTCGAGACGGACGAGGACCGGAAGGAGGTCCTCGAGGACCTGATCCCCGAGGCCTTCGCCGCCGTCCGCGAGGCGGGGCGCCGGACCCTCAAGATGCGCCACTTCGACGTCCAGATCATGGGCGGGGTGGTCCTGCACCACGGGAAGATCGCCGAGATGAAAACCGGCGAGGGGAAGACGCTCGTGGCCACGCTCCCGGTTTACCTGAACGCCCTGCTGGGGAAAGGCGTCCACGTGGTGACCGTCAACGACTACCTGGCCCGCCGCGACGCCGAGTGGATGGGGCGGGTCTACCGGTTCCTGGGCATGACGGTGGGCGTCATCCAGCACGACATGGACGACGCCGAGCGCCAGGCGGCCTACCGCGCCGACATCACCTACGGCACCAACAACGAGTTCGGGTTCGACTACCTGCGCGACAACATGAAGTTCGCGCTGGAGGACTGCGTGCAGCGGGGCCACCACTACGCCATCGTGGACGAGGTGGACTCCATCCTCATCGACGAGGCCCGGACCCCCCTCATCATCTCGGGCCCCTCCGAGGAGTCCACCGACGTCTACTACAAGGTGGACCGGATCATCCCCCGCCTCAAGCGCGACGTGGACTACCTTGTGGACGAGAAGGCCCACACCGTGGTCCTCACCGAGGCCGGCATCGCCCACTGCGAGAAGCTCCTGGGCGTGGAGAACCTCTACGAGCCCGTCAACGTGGAACTTCTCCACCACGTCAACCAGGGGCTGCGGGCCCACAACCTCTACCGCCGCGACGTGGAGTACATGGTCAAGGACGGCCAGGTGGTCATCGTGGACGAGTTCACCGGCCGCCTGATGCCCGGCCGGCGGTGGAGCGACGGGCTGCACCAGGCCGTGGAGGCCAAGGAGGGGGTCCGCATCGAGCGCGAGAACCAGACCCTCGCCACCATCACCTTCCAGAACTACTTCCGGATGTACAAGAAGCTGGCGGGCATGACCGGCACGGCCACCACCGAGGCCGAGGAGTTCTACAAGATCTACAAGCTGGAAGTGGTGGAGGTCCCCACCAACAAGGACATGATCCGCCTCGACAACCCGGACGTCATCTACCGGACCCAGCCGGAGAAGTTCAAGGCCATCGTCCAGGACATCGCCGACCTGTACGAGACCGGGCGGCCCGTCCTGGTGGGGACGGTGTCCATCGAGAAGTCGGAGCACATCAGCGCCCTGCTCAAGCGCAAGGGGGTCCCCCACAACGTCCTCAACGCCAAGTACCACGAGAAGGAAGCGGAGTTCGTGGCCCAGGCCGGCCGCAAGGGGGCCATCACCATCGCCACCAACATGGCCGGCCGCGGGACCGACATCCTGCTGGGCGGCAACCCCGAGTTCATGGCCCGGGACGAGCTCCGCCGCCAGCGGATCGACTGGACGGAGGCCCCCAAGGAAGCGTACGTGGCCCTGGTGGAGCAGATGGAGGCCAAGGTCAAGGAGGAGCACGAGGAAGTGGTCGCCCTCGGGGGCTTGCACATCATCGGCACCGAACGCCACGAGGCCCGCCGCATCGACAACCAGCTCCGCGGCCGCTCCGGCCGCCAGGGCGACCCCGGGTCCTCCCGCTTCTACCTCAGCCTCGAGGACGACCTGATGCGCATCTACGGCGGCGAGCGCCTGTCGAACATCATGCAGTCCCTCGGGATGGAGGAGGACACCCCCATCGAGAGCCGGCTCATCAGCCGGCAGATCGAGCGGGCCCAGCGGTACGTGGAGGCCCACAACTTCCAAATCCGCAAACACCTCCTCGAGTACGACGAGGTGATGAACAAGCAGCGCGAGGCCATCTACGGCATGCGCAACAACCTGCTCCAGGGCGAGGACCAGCGGGAGTTCATCCTGGACGCCGCCCGTGGAACCGTGGAGGACTTCCTGGACCTCCACGCGCCGGGAAAGACCCCCCCCGAGGAGTGGGACCTCCCGGGCCTCGAGGGGAACATCCGCCGGGTGTTCGGCTTCGAGCTGAAAACCCTGGGCGTCAACTGCGCCGAACTCTCCCGCGACGACCTCCTGGAGAAGACCTGGGACGCCCTGAAGGCCTACTACGAGAAGAAGGAGGCCGCCATCGGCGTGGAGGACATGCGCCGCTTCGAGCGTTTCTGCATCCTCCACGTGGTGGACGGCCAGTGGAAGGACCACCTGCTGGCGCTGGACCACCTCAAAGAGGGCATCGGCCTTCGCGGTTACGGCCAGAAGGACCCCCTCGTGGAGTACAAGAAGGAGAGTTTCTCCCTCTTCGAGGAACTCTGGGGGCGCATCGACGAGGAGGCCGTCCGCTTCATCTGGCTGGTGGACCCCGTCTTCCGCGACCGCGACCAGGAGTCGGAAGCCCGCCGCCGACGCGAGGCCGCCCGGAACTACTCCTACGACGCGGAGGCGAGAGACGCCGGCGCCGCGTCCCGCGGAGGCTCCGGAAAGGCCAAGCCCATCGTCAAGCAGGAGAAACCGGGGCGCAACGCCCCCTGTTCCTGCGGAAGCGGCAAGAAGTACAAGCACTGCTGCGGCGCCTGACCGCGGGGGCCCTCTCCCGGGAGGACTCGCGCAGCCCCGCTTCCCCTGGCCGAAGGGTGCCGGGATGCCCCCGCGAATACGGCGACGGGAAAACGACCCTTCACCGTCGCCTGGGGTCACCGGCCCCCCCCAGTCGGTTCAACCAGGATAAAATGGTCATCAAACCACCGTCCTCTCCGCAAATCGGGGCTTGCGTCCCTCTCCCCGCTCTGATATAAATGGAATCAGGACGATCCCGCGAGGGATCGTCCTGATCACATGGAGGCCACCGGTGCGTGGACATATCGGCGAACTCGGCGTTCTGCCGCTCCTGAGGGCCCTCCGGAACTCGAAGGGGACGGGGGAGCTGATCCTGATCAGCGAGGAGCAATTCGCGAGGGTCTACCTCAAGGACGGCCAACCGATCTACGCCGAGTCGGACGAAGCCGAAGGGGCCGAAGTGCTCCAGGCCATCCAGGAGTGGGAGTGCGGGGAGTTCGAATTCCGCAAGGAAGTGGAACCCCCCGGTCCCGTCAACCTGGGAAACGAGATCTGGCCGGAGCCCGAAGACCTCGCGGAGCCCATGTTCGACCTGGACGACACCCTCCTGCCCACCACCATCTCCGTCCTCACCACCCACGGCGGGCCCCTTGAAACCGCCATCGCCGACCCGGTCGTCAAGGAGAAGCTCAACCGCTTCCTGGAATCCACCCCCTCCTGTCTCTCCGCCTACGTCTGCAACGCCCAGGGCTTCATCGTCGCCGAAACCGAGGGCAAGACCGTCCCCGCCCGCCTGAGCGCGGGCATCAAGGCCATGGTGGCCAACCTCTGTCACAACCAGCTCACGGTGAAACGGGTCCTGGTGGAGGACGACGACGCCAAGGTCTTCCTGCAGCGCCTCCCGTCGGGCGGCCTCCTGGTGGTCATGGCTGACCCCTCCGTCATGATGGGCGTGCTGACCCGGGTCGCGGGCAAACTCGCCGATTCGCTGGAATAGTCCCGTTCAAACAGGCCGTCCTATCGCCGGGCCAGCTCCAGGTCGAATTCGGGCGATCCGACGGTGACGATGCCGAGGTGGCCGTCCACGGTGATCAGGTCCCCGTCCCGGAGGAGGCTCGCGGCATCCGGGATTCCGTTCACGCAGGGGATGCCCAGCTCACGGGCGATGATGGCCCCGTGGATGAGCATTCCGCCCCTCCGTTCCACGATCGCCGCGGCCAGAGGCACCAGGTGGGTCATCATCGGCTGGATGGCGTCGCACACCAGCACTTCGCCCGCCTGGAAGCGGCCGAGGTCCTCGCTGCCCCGGACGAGCCGGACGGTGCCGGTCTGCAGTCCCGGCGCGGCCGGTTGGCCGACGAGCTGCCGCGGGGCCGTGTCCGGGGTGCGCCCCGCCCCGGCCGGTTCTTCCGCCGGTGGTGCCGGCAGCACCACGGGCGCGCCCAGCGGGTCGCGCAGTGCGGCCGCGATCTCGCCGGCCGAACGCGGGGTCGGCCGGGAACCGGGCGCCAGCCGCCCCTCCCTTTCCAACCGGCGGGCCGCGACCTCCAGGGCGCGGATCAGCTGCGATTCCACCCGTGCCAGAAGCAGGTTGTCGTTGTCGCGCAGGCGCCAGCTGAGCTTGCCGAGCTCAATGACCTCCAGCGCTTCGGCCTGCCTCTCGGGACCGATCGCGTCCAGCAGCTTCTGCCGGAGGGCGTCCGCCGCCTGGGCCTCCACCGCCACGGAGGCACAGGCGTCTTTCCGTGGAGTGCGGGCCAGCTCCAGGACGGAGTGCAAAACCAGGTCCGGGCGGTCCGCAAGCCGCGTCTCCCCGTAGACGAGGTCAAGGGTCTCCCCGAGGACCCGCTGGAACTCTGCGAGGAACGCCGCACCGCCCGGGGCCGCCCGGGCCGCCGGCGCCAAAGCCCGCCACCCGTCCGGGTCGACCGGGGAAACCGGTCCGAGAGCGTTCTCGAGCGCCTCCTGCAACGGCCGGTCCGGCCTCAGGATGTCGGCGAGTGAAAGCAGGGCCGCGTTCCGCCGGGTGGCCAGGAGGTCTTCCCCCTTGAGAAGACCGAGGAACTCGTAGGGATCCGGGGGGTGGACGGCGTCATTGTAGTAGACGGCCAGGTTCCGAATCCCGTGGGCGAAGGGGATGAACTCGTCCCGGTACGTCTCGTTCCACCGCTGGAAAGCGGCCAGCCTGGCCTCGATCGTCATCGCCAGTTGCTCGGCGGAGAGCGGTTCGAGATCTTCGGCGGCCAGGCGCCGACCTTCTGCCTCGAGCGCCGGGATGAGCTCTTCCGCGACGCGGGTGCGCAGTTTTTTCAACCGCGCCATCCCCGGCCGCAGGGTCAGGTACCAGCCGCGGTTGTCCTCGCCGTCGGACGCCGGGGAGGTGACCGGCCGGGCCTGGAGCAGGGTGAAACGGTCGCGGCGGCCGGTCCACTCGATGTCGGGCGGCCAGCCGAAGAGCGCTTCCACGCCGTGGATCACCTGGAGCAGGTTGGCCAGGTCGGCGGGGCCGAGCAACGGCGTCGCTGGGAACGATTCGGCCCGGTTGCCCGGGCGCCAGCCGGTCACCCGGCCGTCCGGGCGGCACAGTTCCCAGCGGTCCGGGTCGATCTCGCCGTCGACCAGGCCGGCGCAACGCCCAGGGACGGCTTCCACCACGGCGATGGCGGCGGCGGGACGGCGGGGATCGCAGCCGAAGGCCACGCCCGAAACCGTTTCCTCGCGCATGGCCTGCACCAGCACGGCCATGCGGCTGCGCGACGGGTCGAGGGCCAGCTCGCGCCGGTAGAGCATGGCCGCGTCGGACCACAGGGAGGCCCAGACCAGCCGGACGGCATCCAGGACGGCTTGCGTCCCGACGAGGCCGACGCAGGACTCGTGCAACCCGGCAAAGGAGCAGCCGGCCGAGTCCTCTCCAGGCGCGGAAGACCGCACGGCCCAGGCGGCCTGGCCCGGGAAGGCGGCCAGGGCCCTCGCGATGGCTTCGTTGACGTCCGCCGGCAACGGTCGGGCGGTGAAGGCGGAACGGATGCGCAAGGCGGCGTCCCAGAGTTCCTCCCACCGCATCGATTCAAACCGCTTGCGCTCCAGTTCCATCTGGATGGCTCCGGTCAACCGGCCGGCATCGACGAATCGCTCATAGGCCCGGATGGTCACGCAGAAGCCGGGCGGGACCCGGTGCCCGGCCCGGGCCAGGGCGCCCAGCCGGGCGGATTTTCCGCCCACCAGGGGCTCGAGGGCGAGATCGGCCTCGTCCAGCGGGAGGATGTAGGGGTTGGCAGCGCGGCGCCCGTCTTTACGCACGGCTTGGCACGCCTCCTTCGGAATGCGGTCTTCCCGGTTTCAGCCGGATCGGGGCAAGGGCCGGGGGACCCACTGGTGAACTTCCTGGAACCGGCAGACGTGAAAGTAGCGGATGACGTCGATCCGGAACAGGGCGGACGATTCCGCCCGCGCGAAGACGGCCAGCTGGGGGTGGCGGGCGACGAGCAGGTCCGCCCAGGGCCCGAAGTCCGGTCCCGGGCCGACCCGGTGCGCCCGCCCGGTGACGGTGACCGCCTCGACCTGCATGAACTCGCCGGGCGCGCCCGAACGGCTGTCGAGCACCAGGGCGACGTGGGCGCACTCCGACAACAGCCGGTATTTCCGCGTGGCGACCGGTGTCGAGAAGACGAACGCCGCCAGGTCGGGGGTGGCCGCCACCGCCACCAGCGACCCGTACGGTTGCGATTGGCCCTGGGTGCACAGCACGCCGTAGGGTTGCGCCTCCACCAGCCGCCGGATCCGCGCGGGGACATCGGCGGCATCCGGGGCGGTGTCGGCCGGTTCGAGGATGTCAAACTCCGGCATGAAGGTCTCCTTTTGCCAGGGTCATCCGGCCGCCCGGTCGGACGAACCCAGCTTGACACAGTCGCCCGTTCGGGATCAACAGGAAATCCCGGATTTTCGCTGTCGGAGCCGCTTAAGCCCACCCCATCTTTCTCTTTATTTCCAACCCTCTCCCGGTTATGATCTGCGCATGTCCACAGACCTGTGCAAAGCCGATTTCAGAATTGATTTGAACGGTTCCGCGGTCTTTGGCCGGCAACCCTGGACGGGGCGGCGATCATGACGAACACCGTTTCCACTTCCGCCTCGCAGCTCTTCTCGTCGGAGTTCGGAAACCTGTCCGCCCTGGTTCTCAAGCGACTGGAACTGGAGTGGCACTACCACCAGCGGACGGACCTGGAGCGGGCCGATCAACAGCTGCTGCAATACGCCATCGAGTTCGGGCGGCTTTTGAAGGTCATCTACCGGTACCACCTGTTCCCCGCACTTCGCGAGGAGAGCGCGTGGTACGCGACGGTGTTCGGCGCGCGCGGATCCGGCCATGATGCGTTCGCCCTGGTCCTGGACAGTTGGATCATCGCCATCCAGGGATACCTCAAACCGCCCGAATGCAATGAACTCGCTCAACCGATCCGGTCCATCCGGGATCAGCTGGGCCGATGGACCGCGCCAAGGCCAGCCTTGCGCGAAGCCGCTCCCGGGGCGGTCAAGCCGGTGCTGGTGGAAAAACTCATCGGGGGCGACGTTCGGGGCGCACGGGAATTCCTTTCGGAAACCGCCTCGGATTTCGCCTCGCCGGACCGCCTGATCGTCGACGTGCTGCTCCCGGCGATGGCCGAGGTCGGGAAGCGCTGGGAATCCAACGATCTGGAGATTTTTCAGGAGCACCTCGCCACCGAGACGATCCGAAGCCTTCTGGCCGGGCTGACCGTGACGGCGCCGGAACTCCGGCGGAAGACGGGGGCCCTCGCGCTGGTCTCCTGCGCCCCGGGGGATGAACACGAACTGATCCCGCTGGCGCTGGCCTCGTACCTGGCCCTGCGGGCCTGGACCGTGAAGAACCTGGGCGTGGGCTTGCCTGCCGGGCAGATCGCGCGGGCGGTCGCGGCCTTTGCGCCGAACGTGCTTTTCCTGACTTTCACCATGCTCTCCAGGCTCGAGGACGTGCTGGATGTGATGGAGCAGGTTCGCCAGGCGCCTGAACCGTGCCGGGTCATCCTGGGCGGCCGCGGCGCCGTCGCGGCAAGGGCCGTCCTCGAAAGCCGGGGAGCCCGGGTGGCCCGCGATTTCGACGAGGGGTTTCGACTGGCTTGCGAGGCTTCCACCGATGCGTAGCCTGACCGCTTTCCGGATGGTGGTGCACGATCGCGCCTCGACCGCGGGCGCGCTCCTCGGCGTGGTGGCGATTGTCTTCCTGGTGGGCCAGCAGCTCTCCATTCTTTTCGGTTTGTTGAACTACATGTCCGTACTGGTGGATCACAGCGGTGCGGACGCCTGGATCATGAGCGCCAATCTCCGCAACGCGGATGCGGGCAACCTCGTCTCCGGGCGCTACCTGGATCGCGCCATCGGGCTGGCCGAGGTGGAGTGGGCGGAACCGGTCCTCATCGGCAGCGGGTTGTTCAAGACCACCGACGGTTCCTTCGAATCCGTCCGGGTCGTCGGGGTCCGGCGCCCGCGCCTCGCCGGGGGACCGTGGGCTTTCGAGAAGGAAGACGAGCGCGCCCTGCTCGATCTCGAATCCGTGACCGTGGACCGGCTGGACCTGGCCAAGCTCGGAAACCCCCTGCCGGGCCAGGTGACCGAAATCGGAGACCGGCGGGTCCGGGTGGCCGCCATCAGCGAAGGCGCACGGGGCTTTCAGGGGACGCTCGTCTTCGCTTCCCTGGACAAGGTCAAGGACATCGCCCGGACTCCCCCGGGCCGCTACTCGGCCATTCTGATCCGTTTCAAGCCCGGCGCGGACAAGGAGGCCGCACTCGGCAAACTCCGCGCCGTGATGCCCGAAAGCACCGTGTTCGGGACGGACGAACTCTCCCGCTTGACGCGGCGCTACTATTTCACCAACACCGGCATTGGGGGCAGCTTCGGTTTTTCCACCCTCATCGCCGTCCTGATCGGGGTCGTCATCATTTCCCTGACCCTGTACACGAGTGTTCTGAGCCGCGCACGGGACTTCGCCGTCCTGCGGGCCATCGGGGGCCGGCGTCGGGACATCGCGATCGTGGTGTTCAGCGAAGTGTTGATCATTTCAGGGATCGGCTTGTTCGTCGGTTTTCTCCTGCTGGCGACCTTGATCAACGCCACGCAGGGCTCCGCAATCCCCAGTTTCCTGCCGGCGCAGGTCCCGCCGATCCTGGCGGGGGTGACCTTGGCGGTGAGCCTGCTGGGTTCTCTCGTCGCGTTGCGGGTTGCGCTCCGGGCAGAGCCGGCATCGGTGTTCCATTGAGCTGTCGAGGTGTTGCTTGGCCGTCCTGAAGCTGGAAAAGATCGCCCGGGATTTCTCCGACGGCCGCCAGATGCGGCGGGTGCTGTTCCCGACCAACCTGGAGTTCGAGCCGGGTGCGTTGACGGTGCTCTCCGGGCCGTCCGGCAGCGGCAAGACCACGCTTCTTTCCATCCTGGGGCTGGTCCTGCGTCCCTCCGAAGGGTCACTGCACCTGGACGGACGGGAGGTCACATCCCTCTCGGACGAGGAGGCCGCACGGCTCCGGTTGCAAAAATTCGGCTTTGTCTTTCAGCAGCCGATGCTGATCGAAGGCTTGACCGTCCTGGAAAACGTCGCGCTGGCGTTTGCCGTCCAGGGCGCCCGCCTGCCGCCTCATTTCCGCGACAAGGCGGACGGGCTGCTGAAAGCCCTCGGTCTCGAGGGGACGGCCCACATGCAGCCCAGGCTTCTTTCCGGCGGGATGAAGCAACGGGCTTCCCTGGCGCGGGCCTTGATCAAGGACCCGGCCATCCTTCTCTGCGACGAGCCGACATCGGCCCTGGATGCGGAAAGCGGACAGGCGGTCATGGCCATCCTGAAGCGGATCGCGATCGAGGAGCGCAGGGTGGTCATCGTCGTCTCGCACGATGCACGGGTTTTCCCTTACGCCGACCGCCTGGTCAAGATCGAAAGCGGGACCATTGTCTCCGACACCCGGGAGCGCTACGTGGAGGCGAAAGAAGGCCAATGAAAAAGCTCCGCACCCTTGTGGGTTTTCTGATTCTCGTCCTCGTGGTGGTGATCGGTATTTCCTACATTCAGCTGTCGCTGCGAAAAGCGTCCGCTCCGCCTGCGCCCGGCCGGACGCCGTCGCTGGAGGCGGCGCCCGTTCGTGTGTACGGCCTCGTCGAACCGCTCGACCGGGAGGTGTTCGTCGCGCCTCAACAGGCCCGTCGCGTCGAGCGGGTTTTTGTCCGGGAAGGGCAGGACGTCTCCGCCGGGCAGGTCCTGTGCGAACTCGAACAGGACGTGGAACGGCAAGGGCTCGAAGTGGCCGTTTCGAGCGTAAAGGAATTCGAAGAGCGGCTGAACATCCTCCTGGATGAATTGAAAGGAAACCTGCCCCTGCCCGGGGAGGGGCCTGCCGACACCCGGGCGCTCCGGGTTTCGGTCCTCCGGGTGAGAGAACTGGAGACGCGCCTGGATCTCGTCCTCGACGAGTTGAAGAGAAAGGCGCCGTTGACCGGGACCGGGGCCGTCGCCGAAGTGGAATTCACGCAGAAAACGCTGGAGGCCGAACTGATTCGCAGGCAGATCGCGACGGCATCGTCCCAGGCCGCGCTGGAATACAGCCAGAAATCCCTGGAAGCGGACCTGTTGCGCCGTCAGATCGAAACCGCCCGGGCGGAAGCAAAACGGAAGAAACGCGAACTGGATAACCTGAGCCTGCGTTCCCCGGTCCAGGGGCGCTTGTACAAATTCGACGTACGCCTCGGCGAACAGCTCACCCCCCAGGATTATCAGCGCATCGTCATCGGAAAGCCGGGAAAGCAGGTTCGTCTTTTCGTGGAGAGCTTTTGGCACGACAGGGTTCGCACCGGCGATGTCTTCCAGGTTCAGGATGCCGACACCCGGCGCAGCATCGGTGCCGGCAAGGTCGTCGCCGTCTCGGGCTACGTGGGGTCCCGCGACTTTCGCAGCGAAGACACGTTCGAGCGGCTGGACACCAAGTATACCCAGGCAATCCTGCAACTGGAAGGGACCGCGTCGGTCCCCCTGGGCAAGCTGGTCCTGTGCACGCGCGACAACGGCCGGTAGGTCGCTTTCCGACGGGAAGGCCCGGGTAGGCCTGGAGAAACGCTTTCAACCCCCGGGCATCGCGGAGAGTGGGATTGGCGGTCAGCTTGATCTCAAAAAGGTGGAGCAGCCCATCCCGATCCAGGATGAGATCGACCTCGGCTCCCCCGGCGGAACGCCAGTGAGGGTGTCCTGATTCGTCCGGTGGAAGACTCCATCGCCAAAGCGCGCGGGCTGCTCAAGGGCACCAGCATCTCCACGGAAGCGTTCATGCGAGACAAGCAGGAAGAGAAGGCACGCGAATGAGGGGAGACGCTTTCCTCCTGGAGGCTCAGTGCCCGTGCAGGACGAAGGCCGCCCAGTAAAAGGGGTGGGACGCGTTCCCTTCGGAGTCGGCGCGGGGGCGCCGTCCCGAGCGGGCGCTCCCGCCTCCATCGGTCCCCGGCGGAGAATCCCGTTTCCATCCGGTTCCGCGGATGAACGCCGTCTGCGCCCGGCGCAGGGCCTCGGCCTTGGATTTTCCCGCCTTGATATGACCGTAGAACACGTTCATGAATTCGGCCGTGCGCTCGTCCGCCACGCTCCAGAGCGTGGAGAGGACCGAACGGGCCCCGGCGTACTGGAACGCCCGGGTCAGGCCGATCAGCCCCTCGCCGCCCATCTCCTTCCCCAATCCCGTCCCGCAGGCGGATAGGGTGACCAGGTCGGCGTCCAGCCGGAGCTGCTCAAAGACCTCCCACGCCTGGAGGAGCCCGTTTTCCCGCCCTTCATCCATTTTTAGGGGAATGGTCAGGGCCAGGCCGGAATTCAGGGGCAGGCTCTCGTCCAGGATCCCGTGACAGGCGAAGTGAATCAACGGGATGGTGGGTTCCAGCTGCTTGACCCTTTCTTCCCGGGCGTTTTCCCCCAGGTATGCCCGGGTTCCCTTGAACAGTTGGCCGATGGCTTCCACCTCCGCCCGGGTGGAGGGCAGGGGCGTAAGATCGCACAGCCGGGCGGCGTACCGGACGGCCCCGTCCAGCGTCCCGCCGTGTTCCTCGCCCGGGTACACCGGATCGCCAAAGGCGGCCAGGGCGAGGGGGCCCGCCCCGGTGGATTTGGGTTTGCGGGTCTCCGCGTGGACCGTGGCGGAGAGGGCGTAGGCTATGGGCTTTTCCTCGATGAGATAGTGCCTCCGGCCGTCCATCAGGGCGGAGAAGGGGAGGAGGTGCAGCGGCCCGTCCGGGCAGATGAGGAGACTCCTGGCCCGCCGGATTTCCTTTCCCGCGGGTTTCACGAGCCGGTCGTAAAGCTTTCGGCCCATTTGCGGGATCCCGTCACCACCGGAATTGGGGTCCGTCAGGAGACTTCGATACAAGGCGATGCTCTCGGCCAGTTCCTGCCGGTTCCCGGGGATCGGGTGAACCGACAGCCGGCCGTCCAGCAGGGCGAACAGGTGGATGGACGTTTTTCCCACGCAGTAGGAGAGGAGGAGCGTGCCGGGCTCCAGCACACCCGAGGCGCCCTTGACATCCAGCGGCTCCGGATATTGAAGGGAGGCCAACTTCGGAGAGGCGGCCCTGATCTTCTCCCCGATTTCCCTCTGCCTTGCCATCAGCTCACGGAGCTTCGACACCAGCGGCCCCGTCTTTTCCGCTTCCTTTTCAGGATTGATCTCGCCGAGCTGTTGTTGGACCTTGTCATATTCGAAATTGACTCTTTTTTGCTCCCGGATGAGCGCTTCCGGGGCGTCCCGGGCGAAGTTCAGGTCCCTTTCGGCCAGCATGTCCAGGAGACTTCGGGCGCGAAACCGCTCCAGGGTCTGGAAGGCATCGTCGTTTTTGTCGAGGAGCGTCTGCACGTCCACCAGGTCGCGGTAAAAATCGGCATACCGGGCCGAGAAGATTTCCTGCGCTTCCTCACCCCCGCCCAGTTTGCCCTTCTGGGATTCCAGGGCCTGCGCGGCTTTCTGAAGCAAGGGCAACGCCGAGCGGGGATCCTTTCTCATCTTGAAAAGGACCCCAAGATTATACAGGGAATGGGCGAGGCTCGCGGAGCCCGGTACCAGCGATTCCCGGATGGCCAGGGCCTTCTGGTAATGTTCTTCCGCTCCGGCCAGGTCACCGCGGGCCATGGACACGTAGCCCAGATTATGGAGGCTTGCGGCCGCGCCCAGGCTCCCCGGGGCCAGCTTTTCCTTTATGGCCAGGGCTTTCCTGCAAAGTTCCTCCGCCCCGGCCAGGTCGCCGCGGTCCGCGGCCACACAGCCCAGATTATGAAGGCTTGTGGCCACGCTCAGGCTCTCCGGGGCCAGCTTTTCCCGGATGGCCAAGGCGCGCTTAAAATTATCCTCCGCCCCGGCCAGGTCGCCGCGGGCCCTGGACACGATGCCCAGACTAGTGAGGCTTCCGGCCACGCTCAGGCTCCCCGGGGCCAGCTTTTCCCGGATGGCCAGGGCGCGCTTGTAGCTTTCTTCCGCTCCGGCCAGGTCGCCGCAGGAATCTGCCAGTGAGCCCAGGTTGTCGAGGCTTTTGGCGGTGTCCAGGCTCTCCGGGGCCAGCTTTTCCCGGATGGCCAGGGCGCGCTTGTAGCTTTCTTCCGCTCCGGCCAGGTCGCCGCGGGAACTTGCCAGTGAGCCCAGGCAGGAGAGGCTTGTGGCGGTGTCCAGGCTCTCCGGGGCCAGTTTTTCACTGATGGAAAGGGAGCGCCGGTAATACGCTTCCGCCCCGGCCAGGTCGCCGCGGGAACTAGCCAGTGAGCCCAGATTGACGAGGCTTGCGACCACGTCCAGGCTCCCCGGGGCGTGTTTTTCATCGATGGCCAGGGCGCGCCTGAAATACGCTTCCGCCCCGGCCAGGTCGCCGAGAGTTCTGGCTACCACGCCCAGATTGTTGAGAGTTCCAGCCGCATCCAGGCTCTCCGGGGCCAGCTTTTCCCGGATGGCCAGGGCGCGCTTCCAGTATCCTTCCGCCCCGGCCAGGTCGCCGCGGGAATTGGCCAGCTTGCCCAGGCTGTTGAGGCTGGCGGCGGTGTCCAGGCCCTCCGGGGACAGCTTTTCCCGGATGGCCAGGGAGCGCTTTTGGTATTCCTCCGCTCCCGCCAGATCGCCGTGGGCCCCGGCCACGACGCCCAGATTGTTGAGGCTCGCGGCAACGCACAGGCTCCCCGGCGCCAGTTTTTCCCGTATTTCAAGGGATTCCCTGTAGTATCCCTCCGCCTCTTTCAGGTCGCGGCGTGTCCAGTTCAGCACGCCCAGGTTGTGGAGGACCGCGGCTGTTCCCAGGCTTTCCCTTGAAATTCCCTTCCGGATGTTCAACGACTCTCCACAGGCTTCCAGGGCCTTGGAAAGATCATTCTGTTTTTTGTAGGCCACGCCCCGGGCATTCCATATTCTTGCCGACACATCGGGCCGGCCGGCTTCCCCGGAAAGCCCGATCGCCTGCCCGTAGGCGGCCTGGGCCCCTTCCCATTTCCTGGCGCCGGCAAGAACGTCCCCGGCCATGAACAGGAGGCAGCAGGCCTGAAGCGGTTCATGGATGTTCTTCAGCTTCTCCGCGGCCTCCTTCCAGAGCGCAAGGCCTCTCTCCACTTCCTTTGCGTCCATGGATCTTTTGCCGTCCCGGTAAGCGGCCAGGAACTCTTCCCCGAAGGGCGGCCTGGAGAGTATGCCCCAATCCCCCGGCTGGAGAACGGCTTTGAAAGGCCCGGCCGGCCGGAGGCCCGAAAGGGTCACCTCCCCCCGGGGGGCCTGCTCCATTTCGAGTTCCGCGAGATCGAAGGGGGTCGTGAGGGGGCCCCGGGCGGCCTGGGGATTCGCGGGGGGGGTGGCCGCGCGTTCCCAGGAGGTCAGGATGTCACCGGGTCGAATGCCCGCTTTTTCCCCCGCCGAGCCCTTCCCCACCGCTTCCACCACGATGCCCGGGCTTTTCCCGGCGATCTCCTGGCACAGCCCGGAGGGTCCCCCGTAAATCAGGATCATCGCGACCAGTGCGGGGATGGACATCCGCTTCATGTTGTCTCCTCTCGATTCACTCCCCGTCCAGGACGAACGGGGCCCGGCAGAATGCGTGGGACGCCTTCGGTGGAGCGTCGGGAGCCGTGCGGTGGCGCCGTCCCGATCGGCCGCTCTCCAGAAATGCATTCGCAAATAATTTGAAAAGAATCGGTTACGAAACACGTTTTCGGATTGAACGGACGGCATTCCTGCTGCCCAGCGCCGCCCATGAACAGGCAATTGCTTTTACCCAGGGGTCATCCAGATTCAAGAATATGGCGAAAATGGCAACTTGTCAAGAGGGAAACCCGGATCTGGAAGGAACTATCTTCTTGTTTTGAATATAATTAGCAAGCTTGGACCCGGAGACCCGCGCTACGCTGGGCAGGACGGTGGGGGGGCGTCAGCGAGGCGCACCTCGCCCCGGTCGCCGTCCACGGTGATCTCGTCGCCGTCGCGGATCAGCCGCGTCGCCCCCCCGGCGCCCACCACCGCCGGGATGCCGTACTCCCGGGCCACGATGGCGCCGTGGCAGACCGCGCCGCCGACGTCCATTACCAGGCCGCCGGCCAGCAGGAAGATCGGCGCCCAGCCCGGCTCGGTGTAGGGCGCCACCAGGATGTCGCCCTTCCGGAACCCGGCGGCCTGGGAGGGCTCAAGCACGACGCGGGCCCGGCCGGTGACCGTCCCGCTGGAGGCCGGGACGCCCTTCAACCGACGATCCTCGCCGGTCTCGGCGGCCGGGGGCTCCCCCGGTCGCCCGTCGCTCCGGAGGACGGGCGGCGGCGCCTGGCCGGTCTGCCGGGACCATTCCGCTTTCCGGTGGGCGACCAGCGCCCGGGCGCGGTCCCGGCCCGAGGCCGGGTCCCGGGCCAGCGGCTCGATTTCCGGAAAGGTCAGGTAGAACACGTCGTCGGCCGGGTCCAGGCACCCCGACTCGCGGAGCCGGCGGCCGATCTCCCGGATGATGCGCCGGCTGCCGGGGAAGCTCCGGACGCCGTAGTATTTCTCGTTTTCCCGCCACGGCAGGAAGTCGTGCGCCATTCGCAACGCCCGCCGGAACAGCCAGCGGCGGAAGGGGAAGACCCTGGAGGGGAAGCCGGCGCTCAGCCGCCGCTCGATCCGTGCCGTCAGCTCCTCGCGCCGTGCGGCGGAGCGCTCGAACCGGTCCGGCGGGGTGGGGTCCCCCGGCCCCAGCTGCAGGTAGTCCCGGATCATCTGGTACACGTAGGTGCGGTCTTCCTTCCAGCTGGGATAGCCGATGTCCAGGTCCTTCATCCCCCGGTGCCCGTGGCTCTCCGCACCGGTGAGGAAGAAGGCCAAGAGCAACGGTCAGGGATTGGGCCAGCCCCATCCGCGGAGAGGCGGTAATAAACTCTATAGCCCGGCCTCTAAAGAAGGCCTTATTCTATAGAAAGGAA
>JAGNHB010000081.1:17570-21868 GCA_018001935.1 Acidobacteriota bacterium | reverse complement strand
CCCCCGCCGGGCCAGTACCCGCCCCCGCCGGGACCGCCCCCCTACGGCGGCCCGCCTCCCGCGGCCGGCGCCCAGGACTTCAAGACGGCGCGCCTCGCCGCCATGGGGATCGACATCGGGATCGGTGTCGGCGTGGGAATCGTCGTTTTCGTCATTATCCGGATCATCTCGTCGGCGATGATTGAATCCATCCTCTCCTTCAGCCGCGGAACCCTGATCGTCCTCTGCATCCTGCAAATGGTCCAGTTCCTGGTCATCGGCGCCTACTACCTGGCGCGGGACATCCTGGCCGGCGCGAACAGCTGGGGAAAGAAAATCATGAAGATACGGGTCGTCGATGCCGCCACCGGCGGGCCCATCTCCCTGATGCAATCCATCCGACGCAACCTCGGTTTCGGGGCCTTCGCCATCGTGACGGGCGTGCTCCAGATCGTGCTGCTGATCTTTGTCATCCTCGACCCGTCTCTTTTCGTCGGGGCCCTCTACACCCTGCTCTACACCCTGCCGGTTTCTTTGCTGGGCCTGGCCTCTCTGGCCTACGCCATCTGGGAGTTCATCAACGTCCTCAACGCCCCCGAGGGGCAGCGCTGGGGAGACAAGTTCGCCGGCACCCGCGTGGTGCGCTGAAGGGGGGGCCGGACCGCCGGCCGTCTCCTGTCCGGTTTCAAAAGGAAAACGCCCGGTTTGACCGGGCGTTTTTTTTTAGGGGGGGAGTGCGGGTCAGCCGCCGCAGCGGGTGACGTTGCCGGCGACGGTCTCCAGGGCGTGGGGCAGCACGGGGAGGAGGGCCTCCAGGCCTTCCCGGACCCCCTTGACGCTCCCGGGCAGGTTGACGATCAGGGCCCGGCGCCGCACCCCCGACACCGAGCGGCTCAGGACCGCGGTGGGGCTTCTCCGGTACCCCTCCATCCGGAGGAGTTCGGAGAGGCCGGGAACTTCCCGCTCGATGACCTTGCGCGTGGCCTCGGGCGTGAGGTCGCGGGGCGCCAGCCCGGTCCCGCCGGCAGTGACCACCAGGCTGGCCTCGAAGCGGTCGCAGATCCCGGCCATGACCGACGCCAGCGGCTCGAGGCCGTCGGGCACGACCCGGACGAAGACCACGTGAAAGCCCGCACGCTCCAGGACCCGCTGGCACTCCGGCCCCGACAGGTCTTCCCGCTCCCCCCGGAAGCAGGAGTCACTGACGGTGATCACCGCCGCGCTGAAATGGTGCCTCTTCTCCCTCGACACATGAATATCCATCGTCGTAACACTCCTTCTTCCAGATGGGGACCGCCGCCTTGATGGCGTCGATCAGGTGGCGGCACGCCTCGAAGGCCGCCGCCCGGTGGGGCGAGGCCACGCCGATCCACACGCTGGTCTCGCCCGGCGCCGCGGGCCCCAGCCGGTGGACGACCGCCGCCCGCCGCAGCCCCCAGCGCCCCGCGGCCTCCTCGAGCAGCGTGCGCAGGGCCGGCAGGGCCATCTCCTCGTAGGCCTCGTACTCCAGGCGGGTCACCCGCCGCCCCCGGGACGTGTCCCGGACCGTGCCGGTGAAGGTGACCCGCGCCCCGCTCCCGGGATCGCCCAAAAACGACAGCAGCGGCCCCTCGTCGATGGGCTCACGGGTGAAAGCGGCCAGGATGGGGGAAGCGCACATGGGAAACCTCGTGGGAAAATCAGAAATCGTCAGACTGAAAAAGGCGGAAAATTGAGTTTTGGCATCAATGGGAACCATGGGAGTTATGAGAGTTATGGGAGTCATGCGAGTCATGGGAGTCATGCGAGTCATGGGAGTCATTGAGCGGGAATGCGCAGAGACCGGCACCCTCCATAACTCTCCAAATTCCCATAATTCCCATTACTCCCATTACTCCCATGACTCCCATAACTCCCATAATTCCCATAATTCTTTCGGTTTGTGCCTCCCGTCTCCTCTCACATCGCCTTCCTCAGGCACGCCGCCAACTCCTCCTCCGTCAACTCCACCGGGTTGTTCCGGATGGAGCTGGTGGCCCGGGCCTGTTCCACCAGGAGAGCCACCGCAGCGTCTGTCACACCGAAAGCCGACAGCCGGGGAATACCCAGCTTCCCCGTCAAGCTCTCCAGGGCCGCGACGCCCGCGGCGGGGGCTTCGCCCTCCCGGAGGTTCGTGCGGCCGGCCAGGACCCGTCCGACCTCGGCGTAGCGCGCCAGCGCCGGGCTGCCGGGGAAGCGCGCCCTCATGGCCGCCACGTTGGCGGCCATGACCGGGGCCAGGAGGGCCGCGCAGGCGGTCCCGTGGGGGATGCCGAACCGGGCGCCCAGGGGCGCGGCGAAGCCGTGGACGGCCCCCAGCCCGGCGTTGGCCAGGCACATCCCGCTCCACAGGGCCGCCAGGGCCATGTCCTCGCGGGCGTCGAGGTCTCCGCCGTCCGCGAAGGCCCGCGGCAGGGCGCGCACGGCGCGCCGGAGCCCTTCCCGGGCGAGCAGGTCCGTCAGGGGGCCGGCCTTGCGCGACACGTACGGTTCGATCAGCTGGGCCACCGCGTCCAGCCCGGTGGAGGCCGTCACGTCCGGCGGGACGGTCCGTGCCAGCTCGGGGTCAACGAGGGCGACGCGGGGCAGCAGGTGGATCGACCGGATGCTGGCTTTGCAGGGCGGGTCCGTGCAGGTGATGACCGCGTTGCGGGTCGCCTCGGAGCCGGTCCCCGCCGTGGTGGGGATCGCGATCAGCGGCGCCGCGGGCGGCACCACGGGGAGCCCCTTCCCCACCACCTCCAGGTTATCGTGAACGGAGCCGGCCCCGTGGAGCAACCCCGCCACCGCCTTGGCCAGGTCCAGGGCCGCCCCGCCGCCGACCCCCGCCACCATGTCGCACCCCTCGGCCCGCGCCCGCCCGAGGGCGTCCTCGACGTCGGCGACGGAGGGCTCGCCCCGGACAGGGTGAAAAACGACCGGGATACCCGCTTTTCGCAGGGTGTCCGAGAGGGTGTCCAGGGTTCCGGATTGTTCCAGGTACGCCCCGCCCCGGACGACGAAGACCCGTCGCCCCAGGCCGGAAGCGGCCTCGCCGAGGCGGCGGAGCGCGCCGCGTCCGAAGAGGATCCGTTGGGCGGTGGCGAATTCGAAGTCCATACCCGGGAAAAGGCGGGGGCGCCGGGCGCGGTCAGCGGCCTACCAGCCGCTCTCGTCCGGGAAGAGGCTGACGTGCCTGACGCCCTCCCGCTTGCAGGCCATCCAGCCGGCGACAGCGTCCCGCCACGCGAGGTAGTGCGGGGTCTGCTGGTGCCGGGTGAAATCCTCCGGGGTCCGGTACGCCTCGTAGAGGAAGAACCGGCACGGCTCCTCCGTGGCGCGCAGGACGTCGAAGCGGAGGTTGCCCGGTTCCTGGCGGGTCGCGAGGTGATTTTCCCGCGTCGCCTCGATGAAACGTTCCTCGAAACCCGGTTCGACGCGAAGGGTCACGCAGACGACGTACATCCCGCCCCCGCGTCAATTCATGGTCTTGCCGAGTTCCTGGAACGCCTGCCCGGCCTTCACCATGCGCATGGCCGCCTGCTGGACCTCGGGGTCCTGGGCGTAATTCTGGAGTTTCTTGGCCATCTCGGGGCCCTGCATGGCGCCCGCGGACTTCATCAAGCGGAAGAAAGCCGGCTTGATCTCGTCCGGCGGGTCCTTCAATTTGCCCAACTCCGGGTGGCGACGGGCCACGGACTGGATGTCCCCTTTCATCGACTCCATCTGGTCGGCGAGCAGGTTCATCGCGCGGGCGACATCCCGGGCGGACGTGGCGTTCTGGATGGATCGCGAGAACCGCTCCATCATGCCGCTCATGCGATCGAGCACCTCGACGATGTCGGAATAGTTCCCGGAAGGGGTGACGGTGGCGGGCGTCGACCCGGCGCCGGGCTGGGACCAGTCGGGCACGGTCGTCCCGCCCGTGCTGGTGGACCCCGTCGGGCCCGGCTGCCCGGGGGCGGGGTTGGCGCCCGGGAGATCGAGGATGCCCGCGAGCCCCCCGGCCTGACCCATCCCGGAACCGACCTTGCCGGCCTGGCCGGAGTCGGCCCGCCAGGTGTCGGACGCCGACCCGGTGGGGGTCGCGGTCCCGGAGACCGCGGCATCGGTTCGGGCGGTCGAGGACTGCTGGCACCCGGTCAGGACGGTCAGGCCCAACGCCAGGGCGGCCAAGAGGATCAGGTTCTTATTCATGGGGCTCCCCCTTACGGAAATTGAAGGCACTATACGCGTTCGGGCGGCCGCCTTCAAGGGAAAAAGTACGCGCCGCCTGCCGGGCGGCGCGGAGGTTGTTCACCGGAGTGCGCCGCCCGGCAGAT
>JAGNHB010000081.1:0-17470 GCA_018001935.1 Acidobacteriota bacterium | reverse complement strand
GGCATCCACGTACGCGCCGCCTGCCGGGCGGCGCAGGGGTTGTTCACCGGAGTGCGCCATCCGGCAGATGGCATCCACGTACGCGCCGCCTGCCGGGCGGCGCGGAGGTTGTTCACCGGAGTGCGCCATCCGGCAGATGGCATCCACGTACGCGCCGCCTGCCGGGCGGCGCAGGGGTTGTTCACCGGAGTGCGCCATCCGGCAGATGGCATCCACGTACGCGCCGCCTGCCGGGCGGCGCGGAGGTTGTTCACCGGAGTGCGCCGCCCGGCAGGCGGCGCGTACGGGTGCGCCGCCCGGCAGGCGGCGCGTACGGCCGTTACGCGTAGTAGTAGTCCAGTCCCAGGTGGGTGATCTGCTCCTCGCCCATGAGGTGCCGCAGCGTGTTCTTCAGCTTCATCTGCTGGATGAACAGGTCGTGTTCCGGGTACAGCCCCCGCGCGTGGTGCGGGCTCTTGAAGAAGAACGACAGCCACTCCTGGATCCCGTACATCCCGCTCCGCCGCGCCAGGTCCATGAGCAGCACCAGGTCCAGCACGATGGGCGCCGCCAGGATGCTGTCCCGGCACAGGAAGTTCACCTTGATCTGCATCGGGTAACCCATCCACCCGAAAATGTCGATGTTGTCCCACCCTTCCTTGTTGTCCCCCCGCGGCGGGTAGTAGTTGATCCGCACCACGTGGTGCAGATCCTTGTAAAGCTCCGGGTAAAGCTCCGGCTGCAGGATCGTGTCCAGCACCGACAGCTTGCTCGTCTCCTTGGTCTTGAACGACTCCGGGTCGTCCAGCACTTCCCCGTCCCGGTTCCCCAGGATGTTCGTCGAGTACCACCCCGAAACCCCCAGCAGCCGCGCCTTGAACCCCGGCGCCAGGATCGTCTTCATCAGGGTCTGACCCGTCTTGAAGTCCTTCCCCATGATTGGCGACCGGTTCTCCTTCGCCAGTTCCTCCAGCGCCGGGATGTCCCCGCTCAGGTTCGGCGCCCCGTTCGCGTACGGGATCCCCATCTTGATGGCCACGTAGGCGTAGATCATGCTGGAGGGGATGTTCGGGTCGTTGGCCTTGAGCCCCGCCTCCAGCGACTCCAGCGTCGCGTGAACCGGGCCCTCCGGCAGGTAGACCTCCGTGGACCCGCACCACACCATCACCAGCCGGTCGCACCCGTTGGCTTCCTTGAACCGCTGGATGTCCTCCATCAGCATCCGCGCCAAGTCCCACTTGGTGGCGGCCTGCTTCACGTTCGGCCCGTCCAGCTTCTTCACGTAGTCCTTGCTGAACACGGCGCTCATGGGCTTGATGGCCTCCATCTCGTCCCGCAGCGGCATCAGGTCGTCCTTCCGCAGCACCTGCGCCTTCATGGCGCTCTCGAAGGCCGTGTCCTCGAAGATGTCCCACCCGCCGAACACCAGCTGGTCCAGGCCCGCCAGCGGCACGAAGTCCTTCACCTTCGGCGACCGGTTCTCCGTCCGCTTCCCGATCCGGATGTGTCCCATCTGGGTCATGGACCCGATGGGGATGGACAGCCCCCGGCGGACGCTCAGCACGCCCGCGACGAAGGTCGTGGCCACGGCGCCCAGGCCCGGCAGCAACACGCCGACCTTGCCCTGGGGAGGAGCGATTTTCACACCTTTTTCAATCATGATGACTAACCTCGACGTATTGAGTTTGAGGGGACCCGCGCACGAATCCCTCTCCGTAACCGAATCCCGTTTCTACTTCCCCTCCATCACCAGGGCCGAGAAGTCGCACAGACCGTCGAAAAGGTCCGCGATCTTCTTCAGCAGCCGGAGGCGGTTGGTCCGGACGGCCTCGTCCTCGTGCATGACCAGGACCTTGACGAAGAAGTCGTCCACCGGCTCCGCGAACCGCTCCACCAGGGCGAGGGCATCCGGGTAGCGGCGCTCGGCGACGGCGGCGGAGAACGGCCCGGCCAGCTCGGTGAAGACGGCGTGGAGGCGTCGTTCCGCCTCGTCGGCGAAGCGGGCCGGGTCGGGGTCCCCCGCCACGCGCCCCGCCTGCTTGGACAGGATGTTGGCCACCCGCTTGCGCGCCGTGAAGAGCCCCGCGAAGCGTTCCTGCCCCCGGATCTTCACCAGGGCGTCCAGCCGCCGGCGGGCGTCGGCGGGACGCCAGGCGGAGAAGGCGGAGACGGCGTTGATCTCGTCGTAGCCGAACCCCATGGTCTGGAAGAGGTGCTGGACGCGCGCGCCCAGGAACTCGGCGACGACCGGTCCCAGTTGCTCCCACGACGCGGTGATCCTGGCCTTCAGCAGTTCCGACGCCGCCCGGAAGAGCGGTTCGAGGTCCACGTCCAGGCCGCGCTCCACCACGATCCGGCAGATCCCGGACGCCTGGCGCCGCAAGCCGAAGGGGTCGCGGGAACCGGAGGGGACGAAGCCCATCCCGAGCATGCCCGTCACGGTGTCCATCTTGTCGGCCAGGGAGAGCACGGCGCCCTCGGGGGATGCCGGGATCGAATCCTCGGGCCCCTCGGGGCGATAGTGCTCGTACATGGCTTTCCAAACGCCCTCGGGGAGCTTCTCCTCCCGGGCGTAGAGGCCGCCCATCACGCCCTGGAGTTCCGTCAGCTCCTTGACCATCTCCGTGGTCAGGTCCGCCTTGCAGAGGCGGGCCGCCAGGGTGGCGTGCCCGGCCCCCTCCCCGTCGAGCCCGCAGGCGCGGGCCACCACCGGGGCCAGGGATTCCAGGCGCTCGACCTTCTCGAAGTAGCTGCCCAGGGCTTCCTGGAAGAGCACGTTGGCGAGGGTGGGGACCCGCTGGTCCAGCGGCCGGCGCCGGTCGGTGTCCCAGAAGAACTCGGCGTCGTTGAGCCGGGCGTGCAGGACGCGCTCGTGGCCGGCCCGGATCATCCCCTCGGGATCTCCGTGGGTGTTGATGACGGCCATGAAGCGGGCGGCCAGGTTCCCCCCCCCGTCCGCCAGGGAGAAGTACTTCTGGTGCTTCCGCATGACGGTCACCAGGACTTCGCGGGGCAGGGCCAGGAAGCGCTCGTCGAAGGCCCCCGCCACCACCGTCGGCCACTCGTTGAGGGAGACCACCTGGTTGAGCAGGTCGTCGTCGGGGATGGTCCCCAGGCCCGTCTCCGCCTCGATGGCGGCGATCTCCCGGCGGATCTTCCCCCGCCGGTCCTCCGGGTCCACCATGACGCCGTTGGCCTCCAGCTTCGCGCGGTAGTCCTCGAAACCGCTCACCGGGATCGCCCCGCCCCCGAGGAAACGGTGCCCGAAGGTGGTGTCGCCCGCCTTCACGCCGGCCAGCTCGAAGGGGACGACCCGCCCCCCCAGCAGGGCCAGCAGGTTCCGCAGGGGGCGCACGAAGGTGAAGGAAGGGTCCTTCCACACCATGTTTTTCGGGAAGGGGATGCCCCGGATCACGCCCGGCAGGGCCTCGGCCAGGATCTCGGCCGCGTCGCGGCCCGCCAGGGTCTTTCGAAGGCCGACGTAACGCCCCTTCGGGGTGTCGAGGAGGACCAGGTCGCCCGCGGACGCACCCTGCCGGGCGGCGAAGCCCAGGGCGGCCTTCGTGAAGTTCCCGCCGGCGTCCACCCCGACGGCGGCCGGCGGGCCGCTGACCTCGTCCACCCGGTCCGGCTGACGCTCGGGCAGTTCGGGGAGGCACACCACCAGTCGACGGGGCGTCGCGAAGGTGCGGCATTCGCCGGGCGGGAGCAGGGCCTCCGCCAGGACGCTCCTCAAGCGATCGGCCAGGGCGCCGAGGGCATCGGGGATCATCCAGTGGGGGATCTCCTCGCAGCCGATTTCGAGCAAAAACTCCTTTGCCATGAAGACCTCCTCACTCCGCCCGTTTCCCGCCGAGGGGGAAACCCAGCTCGGCGCGACGGGCGGCATAACCCCTCGCCACCCCGCAGGCGAGTTTCCGCACGCGGCCGATCAGCCCCACCCGCTGCGTCACGCTGATGGCGCCGCGCGAGTCCAGCAGGTTGAAGGTGTGGGAGCACTTCAGGCAGTAGTCGTAGGCGGGCAGCACGAGCCCCGCCTCCAGGAGCCGGGCGCACTCCTTCTCGTACAGGTCGAAGAGGGTCCAGAGCATGGGGACGTCGGCGGCCTCGAAGTTGTACTTCGAGAACTCCACCTCTTCCCAGAAACGGATGTCGCCGTAACTCACCCCCTCCTGCCAGCGGAGATCGTAGATGCTCTCCACGCCGGCGATGAAGGTCCCGATGCGCTCCAGCCCGTAGGTGATCTCGCAGGAGATGGGGTCGAGGTCCAGGCCGCCGGCCTGCTGGAAGTAGGTGAACTGGGTGATCTCGAGCCCGTCCAGGAGGACCTGCCACCCGACCCCCCAGGCGCCGAGGGTGGGCGATTCCCAGTTGTCCTCCTCGAAACGGAAGTCATGCTTTTTCAGATTGATACCAACAGCTTCCAGGCTGCGGATGTAGAGGTCCTGGACATCGTCGGGCGACGGTTTGAGGATGACCTGGTACTGGAGGTGCTTCTGGACCCGGTTGGGGTTCTCGCCGTAGCGGCCGTCCGTCGGCCGGCGGGACGGCATCACGTACCCCACGCGGTAGGGCTCCGGGCCCAGGACCCGCAGGAAGGTCTCGGGGTGCATGGTCCCGGCGCCGACCTCCACGTCGTAGGGTTGCTGGATGATGCAGCCGTGCCGGTTCCAGTACTCCTGGAGCCGGAGAATGATTTCCTGAAGTGTCAGCACGCGAACCCCCGGGCTACGTTCTCAAAAGAGCGCATTGTAACAGAAAACCCCCCCGGTGTTCGAAAAAAAAGCGGGCCGACCGCCCCGATCCCGGGCAAACCGGGGGAAAAGCCGTTGAATACACGGGAAAAACGGCTCGACGGTCGACCGCTGCCCGCGTTTGACCACGGATGAACACGGATGAACACGGATGAACACTGATAAACCGGGAGAGGCGCCACCGGCCTCACCCACAAGCTCCGGGCGCCTGGCGAAGCCCGACCGCTCCCGGTGTCCGTCGGGAGGGGCACGCACTGCCTGCCGGTCACCGCTTCGGGGGACCGACACGGCCCTTGACTTCCGCAAACGGCCGGTTGACAATGGGATTGTCGTGAAATCGCCGGAGGTCCCCATGACCCGCCTGAACCTTGTTCGAACGGAACGAACGCCCGTCCTCCCCCCTCCCGCCCCGGCCCGGCGCCCGACCGTTCGCCGCCTCCTGCGCCTGGCCGGTCTCGCCGCGGTGGCGGCCCTGGCGGCCGGCGCCTCCCCCGTCCGGGCGAAGGTCCCCCTGAAAGCCCAGGAAACCGCGGACCTGCGGCTGATCACCTACACCGACCTGCACGCCTTCGTGGTCACCCACCTGGAGAAGTGTTTCGAGAACGCGATGCAGTTTTACCAGCGTTTCTTCGACTACCGGTCGAAGGAGAAGGTCACGATCCTCCTGGAGGACTTCGCGGACTACGGCCACGCCGGCGCCGACTCCGTCCCCCGCAACCACGTCAGCGTGGGCCTCGCACCCTTCAGCACCACCTACGAGACCATGCCCGCCAACGAGCGGATGAACTGGCTGATGAAACACGAACTGGTCCACGTGGTGATCTGCGACAAGGGGGCGGGGTCGGACCTCCTCTTCCGAAAGCTCTTCCTCGGGAAGGTCTCCCCCCGGGCGGAGGACCCGACCTCGATCCTGTGGACCTTCCTCACCAACCCCCGGCGGTACTCCCCCCGCTGGTACCACGAGGGGATCGCCGTGTTCATGGAGACCTGGACCTCCGGCGGGCTGGGCCGCACCCTCGGGGGCTACGACGAGATGGTGTTCCGGACCCTCGTCCGGGAGGGCCGGACCATCTACGACCCGGTGGGGCTGGAATCGGAAGGCACCGCCATCGACTTCCAGGTGGGCGTCAACTCCTACCTCTACGGGACGCGCTTCATGTCCTGGCTGGCCGGTGAATACGGCCCGGACAAGCTCCTGGAGTGGGTCAACCGGAAAGAGGGGACCCACCGGTATTTCGCGTCACAGTTCAAGAAGGTCTACGGCCGGTCCCTCTCGGAAGGCTGGCAGCAGTGGATCGAGGCGGAAAAGCGGTGGCAGCAGGCGAACCTCGAGCGGATTCGGCAGTACCCCGTGACGGCCGGCGCCCCGTTGACGCGGGTCGCCCTGGGGTCGCTCTCGCGGCCGTGCGCCGACGCCGACGGCCGGACGGTCTACGCGGGGGTCCGGACCCTCGGCCGCCCGGCGCACCTCGCCGCCATCCACCTGGACACCGGCGAGGTGGAGCACCTGCAGGACCTCAAGGGGGCCGCCCTCTTCTACGTCTGCTCCCTGGCCCTCGACCCCGTGAAACGGACCCTCTTCTACACCACCGACAACAACCAGTGGCGGGACCTCAACGCCCTCGACCTGGCCTCGGGCCGGAGCCGCCTGCTGATCCGGGACTTCCGGGGGGGCGACCTCGCCTTCAACCCGGCCGACGGGTCCCTCTGGGCCCTGCGGCACGAGAACGGGGTGTCCGTGGTGGCCCGGCTCGAAGCGCCCTACCAGCTCTGGGCCGACCTCGTCGCCCTCCCCTACGGCACCGACCTCTTCGACATCGACATCTCCCCCGACGGCAGGCTTCTGTCGGGGGCCCTGTCCGACCCCGCCGGCCGGATGAAGCTGGTGTGCTGCGAGACGGCGGCGCTCCGGAAGGGGAAACTGGACCCCAGGGTCCTCCACGACTTCGCGTTCTCCTCCCCGGCCAACTTCGTGTTCTCCCCCGACGGGAAGTACCTCTTCGGCTCCTCGTACGACACCGGCGTCTCCAACCTCTTCCGGCACGAACTGGCCACCGGGAAGACCGACGTCGTCAGCAACGCCGAGACCGGGCTCTTCCGTCCCCTGCCCCTCCCCGGCGGCGCCCTGGTGGCGTTCCGCTACACCTCCGACGGTTTCCTGCCGGTCCGCATCGACGCCGTGCCCCTCGAGGACGTCAATGCCGTCGAGTACCTCGGCCAGCGGATCGTCCGGGAATACCCGGTGGTCAAAACGTGGAAACTGGACTCCCCGGGTGACATCGACATCGAAAAACGGATCACCGCGACCGGCGCGTACCAACCCCTCCGAAACCTGTCGTGGCTCTCCCTCTACCCCGTCGTGCAGGGTTACAAGCAGACCGCGGCCGGCGGTTTCCGGGCGGAGCTGATGGATCACCTCGGCCTGACCGCCCTGGGGGTCTCCCTCACCGCCTCGCCGTCCAGCGGCGGGTCCCGGACCGAGTGCGTCCACGTCGGCTTCGACTTCCGGCACTGGATGTGGAAAGTGACCGGCGGGTACAACACCGCCGATTTCTACGACCTCTTCGGCCCCACCAAGACCAGCCGGAAGGGGTACTGGGCGAAGCTCGAGCACAAGAAGTCCCTCATCTACGACCAGCCCCGCACCCTGGACTTCGACTGGAGCGCGGCCTTCTACGGCGGCATGGAGGAACTCCCCTACTACCAGGACATCCAGACGACCCACCGAAACTTCTTCACGGGGCACGGCGCCCTCACCTACGCGCACCTGGACAAGTCCCTGGGCGCCGTCGACGACGAGAAGGGGTACCAGCTCAAGGGGGCGGCGCGCTGCACCATCGCCGGATCCGACGTCTTCACCTCCGTCTGGGGGACCTTCGATTACGGTTTCCTCACCCCCTTGCGCAACTCGCCCCTGTGGTTCCGGTTCGCGGCAGGGAAAGCCTTCGGCGACCACGACGACTCCCTGGGGAACTTCTACTTCGGCGGGTTCGGCAACAACTGGGTGGACCACCGGGAGATCAGCCAGTACCGGCTCGTCAGCCGCTTTCCCGGGGTGGAGATCAGCGAGATCGGCGCCCCCGACTTCGCCCGGGCCATGGTGGAGTGGGGCCTCCCGCCCCACCGCTTCGAGCGGCTCGGGAAACCCTGGCTCTACTGCAACTGGGTGCGCCTGAGCCTGTTCGGGTCTGCGCTCCTGACGGGGATCGGCCGGTGGGACGACGGGGAACGCTGGTTCAACGCCGGCGCGCAACTCGACTTCCGCGTGGTTCTCTTCTCCCACCTGAACTCCACGCTCTCGTTCGGCGTCGCAGGCGCCTGCCGCTCCGACGGCCGCCGGTCCGGGGAGTTCATGGTCTCCCTGAAACTGCTCTGAGGGCGCCGCCGTGGACCCCCTGGCTGTCGCCGTCGCCGTGTTGCCCGTCTTCGCCTTCCTGGGGGGGCTGGTCTTCCTGGACGGCTACAAGCTCGTTTCAGGGCGCCGCATCGCGCTCTCCGTCCTCTTCGGGGCCGGGGCGGCGCTGCTGTGCTGGGGCCTGGCGAGCCTGGTGTTCCGTCTCGGCGGGCCCTTCGCCGACCTCTACGCGAAGGCGCTGCTGCCCCTCGTGGAGGAGAGTGCCAAGGCCCTGCCGGTGATCGTCCTGATCCGGCGGCGGCGCCTGGGCTTCACCGTGGACGCGGCCATCGTGGGCTTCGCCGTGGGGGCGGGCTTTTCCCTGGTGGAGAACGCCTGGTACCTCGCCGCGATGCCGGACCGCAACCTGGCTGTCTGGCTGCTCCGCGGCTTCGGGACGGCCCTGCTTCACGGGACCAACACCCTGGTGGTGGCCGTGGCCGCCCGCTGCCTGGCCGACCTCCGCCCCGGGCTGGGGTCGGCCGTCTGCCTTCCGGGCCTCGTGACGGCCTGGGCGGTCCACGCGGTCTACAACCTCGGCTGGCTGCCGCCCGCCGCGGCGTCGGCGCTCCTGATCTTCGGCCTCCCGGTGCTGGCGGGCGCCGTCTTCCTCCGGAGCGAGGCGATGCTCCACCGCTGGCTGGGCGAGGGCATGGACCACGACGTCGCCCGTCTCCGGGAGATCACGTCCGGTCACTTCTCCTCGACCCCGTCCGGCCAGTTCCTCCGCCAGGTCGCCCGGACCTTCCCGCCGGAAACGGTGGTGGACATCCACTGCTACCTCCGCGTCTGGCTGGAGTTGTCCATCCGGGCCAAGGGAGACCTCCTGCGGAAGGAGGCGGGCCTGCCGGTGGAACCCGACCCCGCCGTAGCCGACAAGCTCCGCGAACTGAAGGCGCTGGAACGCTCCATCGGGCGGGCGGGGCTCCGGGCCCTCGCGCCCATCCTGCCCCGCACCTCCCGGGACTTCTGGCAGATCCACCAACTGGAAAGCGGGGCGGGGGGGGTGACGGGAGGCTGTGGGCCGTGGGCTTAAGTACACAAAGTGGAATGTTGTCAAATCGCGCAAGATCGTGGGATCGATCACTCGAAACATCGGCCGGACCTCTTCGTTCCCCGGCTTCCCGTCCTCTGTCTCCTGTCTCCTGTCTCACGTCTCCTGTCGCCTGTCGCCTGTCATCTTCTTTCGTGCGGTTCATGGTTACCGAAAAGGCTTTTCGCGTTTCATGATGAAGGGGGCCCGGCCCCGGCCCGACGCGTGGCGGCCTCCTTGAACATTCCCCTTGAATTTCCTCCGGCTATCCACTATTGTCCCAGCATGTTCTTAACCGTCGCGACACGGGACTGCAAGAACGCCGGCCGCGCCTATCCGGACCCGGCCCCGAGGCCCGCCGGTCTTCGGCCGGGAATGGGCCTGGCCCTCCTCGCCCTTTGGCTTCTAGCCCCGTGGCCCCCACCGGCTCCCGCCCACCCCGCGGGGCTCCCGGGACGGCCGGCGCAGCCGACCGGCGCGGCCCGGGCAACCGGGGCGCCTCCACGCGCCGCGACCCTGACCCCGCCGACCGCCGCGGCGCTCCCTCCACGAGCTGGCGCCTCCCCCCCGGGGCCTGCCCCGTTCACGACCGCCGCCCCCCCGGACCGCTCCCGGGAGGAGGGGTTCCCCTTCATCCGCAACTACCTCCCCCGCGAAACCGGCGGCGGCCCCGAGAACATGGCGGTCGTCCAGGACAAGCGGGGGATCATTTACGTCGCCAACCAGGAAGGCATCCTCGAGTACGACGGCGTCTCCTGGCGGCTGATCCGGATTGCCGGAAAAAGTTTGGTCAATTCCCTAGCTGTGGACAAAAATGGAACAATCTTTGTCGGAGGCATCGGTGAGATCGGTTTTCTTGAACCTGATCCCAGAGGGCAGATGCACTACATTTCTCTGAAAGGCAAAGTTGATGAGAATGCGTGTTCCTTTAGCAATGTATTGTCTATACACACTACGACGGCAGGAGTCTATTTCCGGGCTTTAGAATATCTTTTCCTTTGGACTGGCGACAAGATAATCGCATGGAAATCCGCGAGTGAATTTCTACGCTCCTTCTCTGTGAGAGAGAAGATTTACCTCTGGCAGAGAGGAACCGGGATTCTCGAAATGTCTGGAAACTCCCTGCGAAGGCTGGCGGGATGTGAAAAGCTCGTCGAATCGGAGGTTAGGATAATGCTTCCGATCGGCCCACACTTTCAAAACCCAGATACTGCGACAAGTCGAAAGACGATGCTGATTGGTACGCTTGATTCACTTTTTCTTTATGATGGAATTAGTCTTATCCCTTATAGGAATGAAGCCGAATCTCTGATAAGGAACAGGATCCTAAAAAATGGAGGAATTCTTTCTGACGGCAAGTATCTGTTAATGATGAAAGCTGGAGGATTAATCATTCTCGATGACCGGGGGAATATCAAGTGCAATCTCGACAAAGCGAGAGGGTTGAAGGACGACATTGTTCATGGATATTGTGAGGATCAGGAGGGAGGGCTCTGGCTAGCTCTGTCTAATGGTCTGTCTCGACTTGAGATTTCCTCGTCTTTCTCTCTCTTTGATGAACGCTCCGGTCTACATGGCGTCATATGGTCCATTATCCGTCATCAGGGGAAGGTTTTTGTCGGCACAAATACCGGTGTTTATGTGATGGGTTCAGAAGCTAGGGCGGGAAATCAACCTGCGAATCGAACAGAAGATCAGATCTTCTCGCCACTTAAGCAAATAAAAGGCTACGGATGGGAATTTCTTCCTGTAGGAGATACTTTGCTTGTCTCTTCATCGGGAGGTGTTTATGAAATTCGGATGGCATTGATAAAGTAAAAGTGACCCAGGCAAGGGGGGAGTGATAACACAAAAGTGACCCACCCCCCACACCGTCCTCTGGTAAGCTGGCGAGAAAAAACTTGCGGCGACAGAGGAGAAAGGATGCTTGGGATGGATCAATACGAGATGATACGGACGGCGCATCGGGTGTACGGGAAGACGATCCGGGAACTGGCCCGGGAGTACGGGCATCATCGGAAGACGATCCGGAAGATCTTGGAAGGGAAGGAGCCGAAGTACCGGCGGACCCGGGAGCCGGCGGAGCCGGTGATGGAAGTGGTGGGGGATCGAATCCGGGGATGGCTGGTGGAAGACAAGAGCAACCCGAAGAAGCAGCGGCACACGGCGCGGCGGATCTGGAAGCGGTTGAAGGAGGAAGCGGGGTTTTCCGGGGCGGAATCGACGGTGCGCCGCTGGGTTCGCCGGTGCAAGGCGGAGCTGGGGCTGGGGCGGAGCGAATCGGTCATACCGCTGGAGCCGCTCCTGGGTGGGGAGGCGGAAGTGGACTGGGGCCGGGCCTGGGTGATCATGGGAGGAGAGCGGCAGGAAGTCCGGCTGTTCTGCATGCGGTCGAAGTACTCGGGGATGGCCTACGTAAAGGCGTACCCGTGTGAGCGTCAGGAGATGTTCTTTGACGGCCATCAGTCGGCGTTCACCTTTTTTGGGGGAGTTTTCCCGACGTTGGTCTACGACAACCTGACGCTGGCGGTGCGGACGGTGATGCGGGGGAAGCAGCGGTTGGAGCAGGCGCGGTTCGTGAGTTTCCGGAGTTACCACACGTTCGCGGCGCGCTACTGCAACCCTGGGAAAGGAAACGAGAAAGGAGGGGTTGAGGGCCTGGTGGGGTACGCGCGGCGGAACTTCCTGGTCCCGCTGCCGGCGGTATCGGATTACGAGGAACTGAATCGTCTGCTGTCCGACCGGTGTGCGAAAGACGCCCTGAGGGTGCTGGCGGGCCGGGAGGACGACCGGACGGTCCTTGAACGGCACGAGGAGGAACAGGCCCGGTTGCTGCCGCTTCCGGCGAAGCCCTACGAGAACGAGAAACTGGCGACGGTGAAGATCAGCCGGTACCAGACGGCGGGGGTGGACCGGAACCGCTACTCGGTGCCGGAAGCGTATGTGGGACGCCAGTTGCGGGTGCAGGTGGGGTGCTGGCGGGTGCGGATCTACGACGGGAACCGTCTGGTGGCGGACCACCCGCGTGTGTTCGGGAACAGCAAGTGGCAGATCGACCCGTTGCACTACCTGCGGGCAATCGGGGAAAAGGTGGCGTCTTTCGACAGCGCCCGGGCGATCCGGCAGTGGCGGAAGGCGTGGCCGACAAGCTACGAGGCGATGCTGTCGGGCCTCCAGTTGCGGTTTGGGGAGAGCAAAGGCAAGCGGGAGTTCGTCCGGATCCTCCAGTTGCATGAGGGGCACCCGGCGGCCGAGGTGGAGGGGGCGGTTTCGGAAGCGCTGGAGATGGGCGTGTTGGGTTACGACGGGGTCAAGCATCTGTTGCGGCGAAAGACGAACCCCGGGCTTTCGGTGGAGCCGTTGCCGATGGACCTGCTGCCCGGGGTGACCGACCGGAGGGTGGGGACGAGCGACGTGTCCCGCTACGGGGCGCTGCTGAACGGGGGGTGGTCATGAACACGGCCGCGGAAGAAGTGTTGCTGGAGAGCACGCTCAAGCATCTGAAGCTGCCGGCGGTCCTTCGGGAGTGGCGCGGTTGTGCCCGCCAGGCGCGGGAGACGGGGGAGCGCTACGAGAGCTTCCTGCTGTCGTTGATGACGCGGGAGATCGAGCAGCGGCAGAACAACCAGCTGGTCCGGCGGCTGAGGGCGGCGCGCTTCCCGTACCTGAAGACGCTGGAGAAGACGGACCTGGGGAAGTGGCCGGCCCTGGACGCGCGGAGGGTCCGGGAATACTCGGACGGGGAGTACATCGGTCGACGGGAGAACCTGGTCATCCTGGGGCGGCACGGCACCGGCAAGACCCACGCGGCCATCGTCTTCGGGATCGAGGCCTGCCGCCAGGGCCACCGGGTGCTCTTCAGCACGGCGGCCGACCTGGTCAACACCCTGGTGGAAGCGCGGGAGGACCGGCAGCTCAAGCGGTACCTGGCCCGCCTGGCCAAGCACTCGCTCCTGATCGTGGACGAGTTGGGCTACATCCCTTTTTCGAAGGAAGGCGCGGAACTGCTGTTCCAGGTCTTTGCCAACCGGTACGAGCGGGGGTCGCTGCTGGTGACGTCAAACCTGCCCTTCCCGGAGTGGACCGGTGTCTTCGGGGACGCCAGCCTGACGGCGGCGCTCCTGGACCGTCTGACGCATCACTGCCACATCCTGCAGTTCGAGTGGGAGAGCATCCGGTTGACGGAGAGCTTGAAGAACCGGAACCGGGCGCGGGAAAAAGGCGAAAATCGCGCAGTGGCTGCCACTGCTGCCCCTGCGGGGCTCTGAAGGTGCGGATCAAGATGGGTCCCTGAACCCATCTTGATCCGGTCGTTCTTTGATTCTGATTCTGCGGGGTGGGTCACTTTTGCTTTATCACAGAGGGTCACTTTTGCGTTGACATTCTGATTCGGAGGGACGGAATTGAACATCTATCTAAATAACTTGTATATAAGTTGTTAATAAAATTTGTTTCCCATAATACCCTGAATAATACCACAAAAAATTCCATGGATTGTTTTTTTACTCTTCGGCGTCGTGGAGACACTTGCTACCGAATTTAAATAGATCAAAGGGAATATTAGTTTTTTACCCGACAATCTCGACAAATCATTCCATTCCACTGATATTAAAGGAATAGACAGTACCATATACTTGTCGGATGTCGGGTGTTCTTTCGCTGTTTTCCGACAGCTTGAACTTACACGTTCGCATCAGTGCATAAGCTCTGGAGGGCTGGGTCCGACACCAATCTACATGTCAGGTTGTTCTCATTTATTCTCTGTTGGGAAACTCACTTTCCAAACAGTACAGATCTCAGAGATTTTTCCGTCAATGACAAAAGGGTTAAATCTCCATTGCTTAATTGCATCGTTCGCTGGTTCGATTAATCTGGAATCACTTACCCAAAACAAACGCAGCGAAGCAATGCCTTCTTGATTTACATAGATTAGAAAACGTTCCTCCTCACCACCCTTAACAGCTTCTGGGGGGAAAAGTGGGCTACACTTGGTAAGAAGGTTCTTCTCTGCTTCTTCAAACGGAATCTGTACTGCCGAAGCGGGGACTCTCGAACGGAATTTTCCGATTTCTTGAAGTATTTTCTCGCTTTCAACCAGTTCACTACATGCCACAAATTTGACACCATCTCTTTGATAATCGATTATTCTATTATTCCTTCCTCTGGGTTTTGCCATCCAAACTTTTTTTACATCCACCTGATAATCTTGTCCAACCCATGGAAGAATTTTTCCGCACCAATAAGTGCATCTCAGCTTTAATACCAGATTGCCATCTTTGTCTAATTTCCAACTGCCTTTCGCAATTAGGATTTCCTCATGATAAGTGTAGAAATTGACTGTTATCTTGTTGTTAGATTTATTTATGCTTTTTCCGCATATCTCCAAAGCGGTCCCATCGCCTCCCAAGTACAAAAGTGTTGCTTTTGCCTCAGTTGTATTAGTTTCTCTATTGTAATGCCAATCGATGGGAGATGTTATATACCACGTAGCTCTATTTGGGTTAACAATATCTGTAGAACAGATTATCAGAAGAGGCAATAAATAGCTAATCATACCTTTCCCCATTGTTTAGATGCGAACGAAGTGTTGTATATCCATATTGCCGCGGTATATATAACGCTCATCAATCTGTCTCGACCTTATCAGAAACAGCAATCTGTCCCTTTTCCTTTCCTTCTCCAACAACATTCGGATCTAAAGCAAATATTGCTCTTAGCACAAATTGATGTGGTTCCGCAATGCAACCGCCTGTCATATCAAAACACTCATCATTACCCCCGATAAAGTACCCTCCTTTCCCATGAATATAGTACTTTGTACCTCTTCCATTTTGCATGAGATTAACTCTCAGTTCCCCCCATGATCCATCTGCAGATACGAGTTCCCCATTATAATTGATGCTTCTTTGAATCTCCTGAATACCACAATGAAAGGGTGCTAATACCAATTCATTATTTGCCATCATGATCGATACAGTGCTAGCATCCCCTCGTTTATTCAGATTGATGGAATAATCTCCGGAAGGTAGAGACGGATAAGCTTTGCCATTTGGATCAGGCCGGCCTCCAGAAAATGCAATCTCAGAGGTTGTTATAGGTTTGCTCTTCTTCGGGTCGCTATTTCCCCAGAGAGATAATTTAAATATATCAGCTCCCCCCTTTGTTTTCTGTCCTGTCCTCTCCATTTTAAGTATATGCGTTACTCCACTGTATACACCTTGATATGTAGCTCCAGAATGCCACTCCCACTTATTTTTTACTTTGAACCAATTTTGACCGTCTGGGTCGATCCGATTGATAGGATTTCCTTGAGTATAAGAATATAAATTATACTTCTGTGGCTCGCTAAGATGTTTCTGGGAGCAATAAATCGGATCACAACTATAAAACCTCCCGGATATATCACCGTAATCTCTTGCACTAAAATAATACAATTTATTTTCAAACGCAATCTGTTTTCCCGTAAATCCCAAGCTTTCCGTTGAGTAATCCTGTGCTGTGATGAATTCACCATAGGGCATGGTGTCGGTGGACTGGGTCACCGCGGGGAGGCCCGCGGCGTCGATCCGCAGTTCGGCTCTCGTGGTGCCCAGGTGGTCCGTCAGGAGGAACTTGGAGGCGTAGGCCGCGTCCGGTTGCACCCGGTCGCCCTGGTCCTGCTCGCAGGCCAGGTCCTCCCCCTCGTAGCATGACACCGTCCAGCCCAGCACCGCCTGGGTGCCGTCGGCGCGCACCAGCTTGAGGCGCCGCTTGCCTGCGGCATCATAGTAATAGTGGTACGTCTTGCCAGTGGAGCCGCCCCAGACCCGGGCCACGTGCCCCTGGTCCCAGTAGGCTAGATTCAGGGTCGCCGTCCCCGATTCCGTCGTCACCTGGTTCCCCAGGCTGTCGTACGGCTTGCCCGCCAGCCGGTTCGTGGTCACGTCCACGGGCATGGCCATCCCCTTGGGCGCGCCCGTCCCCCCGCTCACCTTCTGCTCCGCCAGCAGGTTCCCATACTCGTCCATGGCGTAGTGGTAGTGGTTGGTCTGGTCGTACGTGAACTCGCTCAGCCGGTTGAGGGTGTCGTAGGCGTAGTTGCACGAGCGCAGCAGCTGCCCCGCTCCCGGCGTCGTCTGGACGTAGCGGTTCATCTGGGTCACATTCCCGTTGTCCTCGTAGCCGTACGACAGCCCGAAGAGCACGTTCGCCTCCTGCAGCCCCGTCCCGGCCACCACCCCCGGCCCCACCTTCATCTCCACCGGCCACAGCCGCGTCGGGTCGTACACCCGCACCGAGCTCACCGACCCCGTCGCCGTCCCGTAGTTCACCGCCTCTGTCGCCCCGTTCGCCGCGGACGTCATCCCCGCGAACGTCGGTGCCCCGTCTACCTTCACCGCGGACAGGCCGCCCCCGGCCCTATATGACAACTCCTTCGCCACTCCCGACGGGTACGTTACCTTCGTCAGTTGCCCGGCTGAGCCGTACTCGTAACGCGTCCGGAACGGGTTGTCTGGCGCATCCACCCCGCTGGGCAGGAGGATCGTCTCCGTTTTTGTCTTCAGCGCCCCGAACCACTCGTAGTCGTAGCTCCGGGCGATGGACACCACCTGCCCCGCTTCCCCCGGGTAGGTCACCACGTCGCTGGACGGTTTTCCCCAGGCGTAGGCCCCGACGTCGTAGGCGTACGTCGTGCTCACCGTCCCATCCCCGTAGTTCACCGAGCGCGTCAGGATGCGCCCCAGGCCGTCGTAGCTCATGCTCTCGTTATAGACCTGCTGACCGTTGGAATCCAGCCCTTTCTGCAGGAGGTTCCCCCCGTCGTCGTAAAGGTAATGGAACACCCCGCCCGCGAACTCCGGCAGGGCGGCGGACAGCAGTTTGCCGCGGCAGTCGTAGGTGAAGGTGCGGACCTGGCCGTCGCCCCCGGCCGCGTTGCGCTTGTTCACGTAGGTCAGGTTGCCCAGGCGGTCGTAGCCGTAGTCGGTCCGCCAGGTGCCCGTGGTCGGCGCCGGCTCGTCCACCCGGACGATGCGGTCGAAGCCGTCCCTGTAGAGCTTGCGCCAGCGGTTGGCCTCGTCGTACACCGTCTCCGTCGTCCCGACGGGTGCCGCCGGCATGTACGCGTCGGCGTAGAGGCCGTAGTCGGTCCGGCCCGCCCCCGCCCCCGCCCCGTCCGCGGAAAAGCGCGCCCGGTTCGTCATGCGCCCCAGGGCGTCGTAGGTGTACTGCGTCCAGGGGCCGCTCCCCAGCCACAGGGCCGCGTCCGTCTTCACCGGCCCGTACTCCCGGAGCACCCGCCCCAGGGCGTCGTACTCCTTCCAGGCACAG
>JAGNHB010000080.1 GCA_018001935.1 Acidobacteriota bacterium | reverse complement strand
ACGGGACCCTGCTGGCCGCCTATCCCGCGGCGCTCGACGCCCTGGCCAAGCTCGAACTGGACGCGGGCGCGATTTTCACCGGCGCGGCGGCGGACCTGGCCTGGCTCCTCCTGGAAGGCGACAACGTTTTCACCTGTGACGCCTTCATCCTGGCGCCGGGTAACACCACGCTCGTGGTGTACCCCGGCCTGGGAGGAAACTGAGCGGGACAAGCACGCCAAAGCTTGATTCAACTGCCCGGGGGGACGGTTTCTCCGTCCCCCCCTTCCTCCTGCCGGGATCATGTTTCATCACCCGTGCCTTCCATCACCTTGCATTGTCCATGCTTTTATGTTGAAATCCCCCGTTTGCCCGGAGGCGGCATGGAGCACGGACCCGACACCTCGAATCTCGACCGGAAGCGGATCACCCTCTTCTGGCTCCCCCTGGCGGCCACCTGGTTCATGATGTCCGCTGAGGGGCCCTTCATCACCGCCCTCATCGCCCGGCTCGGCGAGGCCAAGTACAACCTGGCCGCCTTCGGCGTGGCCTTCTCGCTGGCCCTCATCGTGGAGGCGCCCATCATCATGATCATGAGCGCTTCCACGGCCCTGGTCAAGGACGCGGAGGCCTTCCGGAAGCTCCGGCGCTTCACCTACGCCCTGAACACGCTCATCACGGCCGTCATGGGGGTCCTCCTCCTCCCCCCGGTGTTCACCCTCCTGGCCGAGAAGGCCATCGGGCTCCCCCCGGAGGTGGCCCGGATCACGCACCTCGCCACGCTCCTCCTGCTCCCCTGGCCGGCCGCCATCGGGTATCGGCGGTTTTACCAGGGGATCCTCATCCGGCGGGACCTGACGCGGCGGGTGGCCTACGGGACGGTGGTCCGGCTCTGCGGCATGTCCGTGTCCGGCTATGCCTGCTACCGTTTGCTCCCCCTGCCGGGGGCGTGCATCGGCGCGGCGGCGCTCTCCTTCGGGGTGCTCCTGGAAGCGGCGGCGAGCCGGTGGATGGCCCGGGGCATGGTCCGGGATTTCCGGGCGGAGGCGGCCGCCGCGGAGGCCCCCCACGCCGGGTCGATCCGCTACCGCGAGATCGCGTCGTTCTACCTCCCCCTGGCGCTGACCTCCATCCTGACCCTGGCGGTGACGCCCATCGTGACCTTCTTCCTGGGCCGGAGCCGCTTCGCCCTGGAATCGCTGGCGGTCCTGCCGGTGGTCCACTCCTTCACCTTCATCTTCCGCTGCGTGGGCATCTCCTACCAGGAAGCGTGCGTCGCCCTCCTGGGCGAACGATTCGAGGGCCGGGCCGTCCTGGCGGGTTTCGGGCGGATCATGGGATCGTGCGCCACGGGGGCCTTGGCGGTGGTGGCGTTCACGCCCCTGGCGCGGCTGTGGTTCACCCACGTTTCGGGCCTGACGCCCGACCTGGCGGACTTCGCCCTCCTTCCCCTGGCCATCCTCGTCCTCATGCCGGCCCTGGAGGTGCTGCTGTCGTTCCAGCGCGCCCTGCTCATCGGGCAGCGGCGGACCCGCTTCGTGACCTGGGCGACGGGAATCGAGGTGGGGGGGCTCCTGGTGGTCCTCGCCCTCGTCCTCCGGGGGCTGGATTGGCCCGGTGTCGTGGGCGCGGCCACCGCCATCCTGTCCGGACGCCTGATGGCCATCGCCTTCCTCCAACGAAAACTGAAGTAGTGGCGCCGGCTGAAGCCGGCGCCACTACTGGAGCTTCGACTGCATGATGGCGAGGATCTTGTCGTCGGCCGTTTCCATGGACTTCCCAAGGGCGGCCAGGTTGCGGATGGTCTCGTCGGCGGTGGGCGCCACGATCCCGTTGTCGTCCGGGACCTCGATCTTGCGGAGGGCGAGCTGGGCGGACCGCAGGGCCATGTCGGCCGAGGAGCTGACCTTGAGAGCGCACCCGGCCTTGGCGCCGTCGCAGATCATGCCGGAGAGCGTGGCCACCATGATCTTCAGCGCCCGCTCCATATCCTCGACGGTGCCGCCCATCAACCGGACCAGCCCGCAAGCGGCGCCGATCCCCGCCTTCACCGCGACCCCGCACAATGCGGAGAGGTAGCCCACGTGCAGGGCCAGGTGCATGGTCACGAGGTGGGAGAGCGCCACTGCCTCGAGGAGAAGGTCTTCGGGGATGCCGTTCGCCCGGGCGAAGGCCGCCACGGGTACCGTCGCGATGATCCCCTGGTTGCCCGAGCCGGCCGAACTCATGACCTCCACGGGGAATCCCGACATGCGGGCGTCGCTGCCGGCGGCCGTTAAGCTGGCCACGTCCGGGGTACGCCGGTCGCCGTCCCCGGCGGAGAGCCCGAAGAAGCCCGCCCCCAGGCCGAGGGGCTGTGCAAGGCCCGCCTCGCAGGCCACGGTGTTGAGTTCGACCGTCCGGCGCAGAAGGTCCCGGACCGGTTCGGGGAGGTCACGGGCCAAGGGGGGGAGGTCGGCGAAGCGCAGGGCGTACAGCTCCGCAAAGCCGGGGTCCTCCTCGGGCGCCGTGGTCTCGCCGGGCGCGTCCCGCCGGAAGGTCTCCCGGCCGTCCCGGGCCAGGCGGACGATGTTGGAGTGCCGGTCGCGGATAAGGCATTCACCCTCGTGGGCCCCGTCGTCGAGAGCCAGTGACACAACCGCCTCGATGAAGAGGTCGGTGTCGACGTTCTCCGCCAGGTCCACCTTCACCCGGTCTTCGTCCATCAGGTGGAGGGCCGACGTGATGTGATCGTGCCCGAGGGAGCGGAAGAGCTGCAGATCGAGGGCCGGGTCGCAGAGGGCGCCCAGGGCGGCGGCCATGACGATCCCCTTGTGCCCCTCGGCGTTGGGGATCAGGATCGAGAAGGCGTTCTTGAAGACATTCCGGTTGACCCGCACCCGGATCGACTGCAGCCGCTCACCGGCCGGGGGCACGTACGCCGGCCCGCCGCCGGGGCCGCACCCGGCCGCCTCCCGGACCGCGGCGGCGACGGCGAGGCCCACGGCGACCGGTTCCGTGCAACCGAGGGCCGGCTTCAGAATGCGCGGAAACAGTTTCGCGAGATCCATGGGGGTGTCCTCCCGGGGAAGTTCAGATGTGCAGCAGTTCCCACAGGCGCCGGAACGGTCTCTCGAAGAGGGGGTGGGTGTCGGGGAGCCGCTTTTTCAATTCGACCACGATGGAATAGGAGAGCTTCAGGCGTCCGCGGCCCGTCCCGAGTTCGATGCCCGGCTTGACGTCGCCGTGGAAATCGCTCCCGCCGGTCATGCAGAGGCCGTGACGGGTCGCCAGGCTCTTGTAGATGGCGGACTTGCGGGGGGAGTTCCCGCTGTACCACACCTCGATCCCCATCAGGCCGTAGGTGCAGAGGCGCTCGAGGATGCCGCCGATCTTCTCCAGGGTCCCGATTTCCAGCGTGTGGGGGTGGGCCAGGACGGGGATGCCCCCGTGCCGGTGGATCATGGCGATCCCCTGCTCGGGGGTGAGGTACTCCTTGGGGACGTACGCCGGGCCGTCCTTCTTGAGGTAGCGGTCAAACGCCTCCTGGACCGACTGGACGTACCCGGCTTCCACCATGGCGGCGGCGATGTGAGGCCTCCCCACGTTCTCGTTGGGGGACACCCGCTGGATGTCCTGCAGGTTCAGGGCGATTCCCATCTGCGCCAGCTTCTGGACGATCTGGGGGTTCCGCATCCGCCGGTGTTCACGGAGGCTGCCCAGGGACCGCTGCAGCTCCCGGCTCTCGTAATCGATGAAGTAACCCAGCAGGTGGAACTCGCCGGGCTGGAAAGCGATGCTCAGTTCGACCCCGGGGATGACCTCGACCCCCAGCCTGCGGCCTTCCGCAATCGCTTCCTCGTTCCCGCCGACCGTGTCGTGGTCGGTGATGGCGATGGCGCGCAGGCCTTTCATCCGGGCGTACTGGACCACCTCGGCCGGCGTCATGGTGCCGTCGGACCGGGTGGTGTGCAAGTGCAGATCGACGCAGCCTTCGAGTTCCTTCAAGTCCTCTCCCCAGGGTTGCCGGGAGAACCGGCACCTCCCCCGGGTGCGCGGCATGCCGCCGGCTGAAAAAATAAACCGGTCATCTTACAGGAAAAAGGGAGGAAATCAAGAAGAAATCAATGCTTCACGTGATGTTTCGCGGCGACCCGGATCAGGGAGTAGAGCATATCCTGGAAGTGCTCGTCGTCGTTCTCCCCCATCAGGCAGATCTGGATGATGTTGCGCTGCTGGAGGTAGGCGCTCCGGTAGCTCAGGAGATGCCCCTGGCGCTCCAGGTCTTCGCCGATGGCCATGGACGACGCCGGCGGGGGGACGATGATGCTGATCACGGCGGGGGACGAGTACTCGGGCGGTGACATGACGTCGAAGCCGAGGCGGAAAAGCTCCTCCCTCAGCCGCTGGTTCCGGCGCTGGATGACCTCGTAGGGCGGGTTGGAGAGCATGTGGCGAACCGCCGAGTTCAGGGCCGACATCAGGTTCGAGGAGTGGGTGAAGGGGACCCCCTCGTTGGCCGTGTAGTACCCGAGGTCCAGGTAGCGGGGGATCCGTCGGTCGCTGTGAATCTCGTGGTTGCAGAAGACCATGGAGAGGCCAGGGAACGCCCCGAGGCCCTTGCCGGAGACGCTGGAGGCCAGCCACAGCCGGCTGAAGTCCAGGGGGACCACGCCGAGGGAACTGGTGCAGTCCATGCAGAGCCTGACGTCGTGGCGCTCGGCAATCCCCGACAACCGGGCCAGATCGTTGAGCACCCCGGTGGACGTCTCGCAGTGGGTGCTCCACATCCACCGGATCTCGGGGTGGGCCCCCAGGTGGGCGTCGATGCCATCGTAGTCGTAGGGTTTCCCCCACTCGGCCGACAGGGTGTCGAATGCCAGGCCGTGACGCTCGGCATGGTCGATCAGGCGGGCGCCGAACTCCCCGTTGGTCAGCAGCAGGCCGCGGCTTTCGAGGAGCCGGATCTGGGCGCCGACCATGTCGTTGGCCAGGGTCCCGCTCCCCACGGTGATCTCCACCCGGGAAGCCCGGGTGACCCGGCAGAGGAGTTCCTTGGTCTCGGCCATCATTTTCATGAACTTGGCGGACCGGTGGGACTCGGCCGGCGTGGCGAAACAATCCCGGACGTCCTGGCGGATGTTGACGGGACCGGGCAGAAAGCTCACCAGCCTCCGCCGGCGGTCGTTCTCCACGCTTTCCAGGGTCTCCGAGATCCGGTCCAGGGTGACGTACATGGGCTGGAACTTGGCGCCGTCCGCCCCGACCAGCGGCCCGAAGGGGGTGAATCCCATCCGCCGGTAAAGCTTGACCTGCCGGGTCGTGCCCGAGATGATGCCGAGGTTTCGCCCGCGCTTGATGCACTGCTTGGCGGCCAACTTGAAGAGCCCCGCGAACACCGAGGTGTGCCGGTAGTCCGGGGCGACGGCGAGCAGGCGGAACTCGCACACCGAGCAGCCGGCGGGGAGGTACGTGTCAAGGTCGTCCAGTTTCTGGTCGAGAGAGAAAGGGCGCTCGTCGCACATGGCCAGCATCCCGACGAGCCGGGCATCGTTCAGGCAGATGAAGTACGTGTTCTTCTCGTGGAACTTGTCCACCAGCATGCGGCTTTCGTTGGGGGGGTGCTGGGGGATTTCCTCCACGAAGGTCTGGTAGTTCAACCGGTGGATCTGCTCGAATTCGCCTGGTTCCGTCGCGATTTTGAAATCAAGGTTCCAAAGGGACATGACGTTCCTTCCTCGGCATGATAGCCGCTTATTTCACCACAAAACACCGGCGTTCTCAATGGGAATTTTCAGGGGTCGGCCGCGGGCCGAAGAAGTCCTCCCGGATGTTCTCCCGGTGGGCGACGAGGACCAGGGCGCAGACCGCCGCCACCGCGAGGATGTGGGGCAGGGGCCGGACGGGCGTGAACTGCTGATTCCGGAAAAGGACGGGGACGAGGTACCAGGCGGGCGCGAGCAGGACGGCCGTCAACCCGCTCCGGATGAGGTTTCGCCAGAACAGGAGGAACAGGCCGCAGAGCACGGAGCCGAAACAGAGGAGGTGGGGGTCGAGGATGACCACGCCGCCGAGGGCCGTGGCCAGGCCTTTCCCGCCCCGGAAGGAGAGCTGCACGGGCCAGATGTGCCCCACGACCACCGCGGGTAACACCGCGTAGGTCACCCATGGGGACGTCCCGTAGAGACCGGCCATCCAGACCGCGGCCACCCCCTTGGCGACGTCGATGACAAAAACCACCGTGAAACCCCAGGCCCCCAGGGTCCGGGAGACATTGCGGCTGCCGGTGCTCCCGCTCCCGACGTCCCGGATGTCCTTGCCTTTCACCAGGCGCGTGAGGTAATAACCCGTGCTGAAGCAGCCGAGGAAGTAGGCGGCGATCAGGAGGGCGGCGTCGGTGGCGGGTCCGGGAACCAATCAGATCACCGTGTTGTCGGGAATGGAGGCGTTCTTGGGGATGATGACGATGCCGTCCCGGATCACGTAGTTGTCGCCGTCGTGGTTCTGCATGTTGTGCGTGTTCACGATCTGGACGTTGTTGCCGATCCGGCAGTTCTTGTCGATGATGGCCCGCTTGATGGTGCAGAAGTTGCCGATGCCGATGTCGGGGCGCCCGGCCAGGCGGTTGTCGTTGAAGGCCGCGGCGTCCTCGTAGAAGTCCGCCCCCATGAGGAGGGACTCCCGGATTTCGCTTCCCTCGCCGATCCGGGACCGGATCCCCACGATGGAGTTCCAGACGAGGGCCCCGCTGAGCACGCACCCCTCGGAGACGATGGAACTGTGGACCCGGCACTGGAAGATCTTCGAGGAAGGCAGGAAGCGCCCGTGGGTGTAGATGGGGGCGTTGGCGTCGTACAGCTCGAAGTCCGACTTGGCGCGGGTCAGCGACAGGTTCGCCATGAAAAAGGACTTGATGGTCCCGATGTCGGACCAGTAGCCGCCGTAGGGGTAGCTGAAGACCCGCAGGTTCCGGATGGCGTTCGGGATCAGGTGTTTCCCGAAATCGGTGAACTCGGGGTTTTTCAGCAGGTCCGACAGCACGCGGGGCTTGAAGAAGTAGATGCCCATGGAAGCCAGATAGGGTCGTTGGTTCAACACCTGGCGGACCTTCTCGGGCAGGGCGGTCATGCCGTCGGGCGAGACCGCCAGGGGGGGCAGGTTCGCCCGGGAGGGCTTCTCGACGAAGTTGTTGATGCGGAGGTCGGGATCGACCCGCATGATCCCAAACTCGGAGGCGTCCTCCTCCACGACCGGGATGGTGGCCACGGTCACGTCGGCGTCGTTCCGGTGGTGAAAGTCCTGGAAATCCCTGAAATCCATCCGGTAGAGCTGGTCGCCCGAGAGGATGAGGATGTCCGAGGGGTTGTACGCCTCGAAGTGCCGGTAGCACTTCCGGACCGCGTCCGCCGTCCCCTGGAACCAGTCCCGGGAGTCGAAGGTCTGTTCGGCCGCCAGGATGTCCACGAAACCCTTGGAGAACATATCGAAGTGGTAGGTCTGGGCGATGTGCCGGTTGAGGGATTCCGAGTTGAACTGGGTGAGGACGAAGATCTTGTTGATCCCGGAGTTGATGCAGTTGCTGATGGGGATGTCGATGAGCCGGTACTTCCCGGCGAGGGGGACGGCCGGCTTGGAGCGGTGGAGGGTCAGCGGGTAGAGCCGGGTCCCCTGCCCGCCCCCGAGAATGACCGCGATCAACTTTTTCATGACTCCCCCGTCCGTTGAGGATGCGTGGCGGATGAAAACCGGGGCGGACGCCCGGAATGGGCGTCCGCCGAAGGAGAGAGCGGCGGGCGGGGCCCGGCCCGGCCCGCCGTGTTGAAGGCCGTTCGGGCTAGGCGACGACGTCGCGGAGCTTCTTGCCGGGGACGAAACGGACGACTTTCTTGGCGGGGATCTTCATCTCTTTCTTGGTCTGCGGGTTGAGCCCCTTGCGGGCGGCGCGCTTGGTGACCTTGAACGTTCCGAAGCCCACGAAGACGATCTTCTTGTCCTTCTTCAGGGACTCCCCGACCCCCGCGAAGAAGCTCTCCAGGGCGCAAGCGGCCTGGCACCGGGTGATCCCGGCCTTCTCCGACATGACCTTGACCAATTCTGCCTTGTTCATACCAAATCCTCCTTGAAAGAATTTAGAGACTGGATTTCCTTGCTTCGACGTGAACGGCGCACTCCTCGCCCTCGGGTTCCCCCGCGTCCTCGAAGCCCGTGACCTCGAGGCCGTACCCCTGCAGGGCCTTGAATCGCACCGCGTGCCGGGAGAGGACGATGATCCGGCTCAACCCGAGGGAAGCCAGGATCTGGGCGCCGATGCCGTAGTTGAGAGGGTCCTTCCCGCAGGGGTCCGGCTCGGGGGGGACCGCGGCGCCGGGGAGGGCGGCCCCGCTGCAGCGCCGGATGGCGTCGGCCAGGGAGAGGCAGCCCTGGGGGGGCATGAGGTAGACGAAGACCCCGCGACCCCGCTGGGCGATGAAGCGGAGGTTCTGGCGCAGGTGATCGCCCGACGGGAAGGACAGGGCGTGGAAAACGTCGCCGGGGATCGTCTGAGTCTGGACCCGGACATGGACCGGGTCCGGCCCGCCGATGTCGCCGCGGACCAGCGCGAGGTGCTGGCAATCGTCCACCGTGTTCCGAAAAACGACCGCGGTGAAGGGCCCGAACTCGGTGGCGATCTCCCCCCGCGTCACCTCCTGGACCAGTTTCTCGGTCCGAAGACGGTGGTGGATGAGGTCGGCGATGGACACGATCTTCAACCCGAACCGGGCGGCGATCACTTCCAACTGGGGGAGCCGCGCCATGGTCCCGTCCTCGTTCATGACCTCGCAGATCACGCCGGCGGACTGCAGGCCCGCAAGCCGGGAGAGGTCGACGGCGGCCTCCGTTTGCCCGGCCCGCTCCAGCACGCCCCCGGCACGGGCGCGCAGGGGGAAGATGTGGCCGGGGCGAGCCAGGTCGGAAGGACGGGTTGCGGGGTCCACCGCGGTCAGGATGGTCCGGCAGCGGTCGGCCGCGGAGATACCCGTGGTGACGCCCCGGCGCGCCTCGATCGAGACGGTGAAGGCCGTGCCGAAGGCGGAGGTGTTCTCTGAAACCATGAGGGGCACCTGGAGGGCTTCCAGGCGCTCCGGGGTCAGGGCCAGGCAGACCAGCCCGCGCCCGTGGGTCACCATGAAGTTGACGGCCTCGGGGGTCGCCCGCTCGGCAGCGAGAGTGAAGTCGCCCTCGTTCTCCCGGTCCTCGTCGTCCACGACAATGACCATCCGCCCGGCGCGGATGTCCTCGATCGCGGAATCTATGGTGCAAAAAGGCATGGGGCGTCCCGGGTTTCAGACTCGGACAAGCTTTTTCAGTCGTCCAAGTAAAGTCAATTGCATCATCACGCCCCATTTGATACAATAAACGGGACTCCGGCGTCAAGGATGAAAATGAATGAGTGAACAATTTCAGCAACTGACCCCCGCCCAGATCGTGAACTATTTCATCAAGTACCTGGCGGACGAGGTGACCGCCCTGGACGTCCAGGACGTCCTGCAGATCGTCCTCCGGACCGAGGGCAGACAGCTCTTCACCCCGGGGCAGATCGCCAAGATCTCCCACCGCTGGGCCCAGGCCGTCGCCAACACCACGGGGACCCCCATCTACGAGTCCTTCTGCAAGGCCCTGCTGCGAATCTACCAGGCGAACTCCTTCTGCTCGCTCCCGAACTTCGACCTGAACCAGTTCGTCAAGCCCTTCATCAGCGAACTCTACGCCCTGTGCCCCGTGGACGAGCGGGACGCCTTCAAGACCGATCTCCCCAACGTCAAGCGGCAGTTCCAGCAGTCCATCGAGGCCGAGTCCAAGAAGCGGATGCCCGAGTACGAGGTCCAGTTCTCCGTCGACGGCGAGAACAAGGTCACCGAGAGCGAGTACATCCAGATCACGGGGGAACGGTTCCAGATCCAGATGTCGGCCATCACCGACCACGCGGCGGACACGGCCCTCACCCCCCGGCAGCGGTGCGACAAGATCGCCCCCCGGATCAACGGAATCCGGGACACCTTCCAGAACATCATCAGCGAGACGGTCCTCAAGGAGCGGCTCATCGCCATGATCAACACCGGCAAAGAACTCTTCAACCGCGAGGAGATCGAGTCCGCCAACCTCCTCCTCGGCTTCGTGGCCGAAATCGTGGACCAGCGGAAGGACCAGTTCCTGGAGCGGGACCTCGCGGCCGTCCTGACCCTCAAGGAGTTCAACCAGGCCATCATCGACGACTACCTCCAGAACCCCGAGAAGAAGCGGCAGCTCAAGCCCCTGTTCGCCAACATCTTCGAGACGCGCCCCCAGACCCTCCTCGGGCGGCTGGTCCAGGAGGAGGACCCCCAGCAGCGGAAGCTCCTGATGCAGTACATCACGGTCTTCGAACCGGAGGTCTTCCACACGATCCTCCGGGAACTGCGCAGCCAGACCTACTCCAAGTGGTTCTTCATCCGGAACCTCCTGCTCCTGACCACCAAGGTGGAGCGCCCCGCGGACGTTTCGGTCGCCGAAATCCTCGAGATGTACAAGATCTACCTCACCCCCACCACCTACCCCGGGATCGTCAAGGAAGCCGCGGCGGACTATCTCTTCTATGACCCCCAGGGCGGCACCCAGCTGTTCATCCAGATCCTGACCGCGGAAAACCCCGGCCAGGTCATCGACATCGACCCGAAATGCACGGCGCAGGACCTCGACAAGTTCAAGGACTCGCTGGTGGAAGGCATCGGGACCTTCGATTTCGCCCCGTTCCCCGACGCCATCGGGCTGATCGCCCAGAACGCGCTCGAGGAAAGCAAGCACGTCGGGCGGCCCAAGCTGGTCAAGATCGGCGGACCCAGCACCCAGATGAAGACCTTCCAGCAGTTGCTCGGGATGTTCGCCTCCACCCGGTCGAACCTGCTCAAGGAGTACCTCAACGACATCCAGGCCCAGACGACCAACCCCACCGTGAAGGGGGCCATCCAGAGCGTCCTGGCGGCCATGGAAAAGCCTCACCAGCAGTTCATCTGACAGAGGCGACATGCGGTCAACCCTCACGCAGTGGGTCGAGATCGACCCCGCGGCCTACTGCAGCAACCTCAAGGTCTTCCGGAAAATCCTCGGGGGGAGGAGCCGCCTGATGGCGGTGGTGAAGGCCGACGCCTACGGCCACGGGCTGGACCTCGTCGCCCCCCTGGCCGCACGGGGCGGCGCCGACGTGCTCGGGGTCAACAACCTCGAGGAGGGGCTGCGCGTCCGTGAGCTGGGCCTCGACCTGCCCGTGGTGGTGCTGGGCTACATCCCCCTGGCCAGGCTCGGCGACGCCTTCGAGGCCGGCCTCGAGCCCGTGCTCTACAACGCCGCATCCCTGATCCGGCTTCACGAGGCGGCGAAGGGCGCGGGCCGCAAAGCCCCCTTCCACCTCAAGCTCGAGACCGGGGTGAACCGCCAGGGGGTAATGGAGGAGGATCTCCAGGACATCCTCCTGCTGATCCGAAACCTCGACGGGCTGTCGATGGCCGGCGTCAGCATGCACTTCGCCAACATCGAGGACACCACCGACCACGCCTTCGCCCGATTCCAGCTCGTCAACTTCAACCGGATGATCGGTCGCGTCGAGAGCGTCCTGGGACGGCGCCCGCCGGTCCACGCCGCGTGTTCGGCCGCCGCGATCCTCTTGAAGGAAACCCACTTCGACATGGCCCGGGTGGGGATCTCCTCCTACGGTCTGTGGCCGTCGAAGGAGACCTACCTGTCCACCATCCTGCTTCACCAGGACCCGCCCCGGCTGGAGCCCGTCCTCTCGTGGAAAACCCGGATCGCACAGATCAAGCGCATCCCCGCGGACAGCCACGTGGGTTACGGCTGCTCTTTCCGCGCCACCCACCCCATCCGGATGGCGGTGCTTCCCGTGGGCTACTACGACGGCTACGACCGGCGGCTCTCCGGACAGGCCCAGGTCCTGGTCAAGGGAAAGCGGGCGCCAGTGCTGGGGCGGGTGTGCATGAACATGCTCATGGCCGACGTGACCGACATCCCCGACGCCGCCGTCGAGGACGAGGCCGTCCTCATCGGCGCCCAGGGGAAGGAGCGGATCACGGCGGACGAACTGGCCGCCGCCTGCCACACCATCAACTACGAAATCGTCGCGCGGATCGGGGCCCACGTCCCGCGCGTGGTCCGGGACGCCTGAGGCGAAAGGCGCCATGGAAACCGAAACCCCCTCCCGACGGCAGCTGGTCTACATCCTGCTCCTCTTCCAGGTGTTCGGTTTTTTGATCTACCTCAAGGGCCTCAACGCCCCGTTCCTCTTCGACGACCTCTACTGGATCCGCGACAACGGGGCCCTCCGCAGCCTGTCGGACCTCAACGGCGTCGTCACCTTCAACCGGCCGCTCGTGATGCTCTCCTACAAGCTGAATTACGCCCTCACCGGCATCTCCCCCGCCGGCTTCCGCCTTTTCTCCATCCTGTTGCACTCCCTCTGCGCCTTCCTCCTCTTCTGTCTCGCCCGGAGGCTCATGGCCTTCTTCTCCAACCGGGGAAGGCCCTTGCCGCCGCTCTTCGTCACGGCGTTCCCCGTGCTCGCCGGGCTCCTCTTCCTGGTCTCGCCCCTGCAGTCCATGGCCGTCATGCTCTCCGCCTACCGGGGCGACGTCATGTACGCCGTCTTCTACCTCCTCGGCCTCATCCTCTTCCTGGACCACCTGGAGCGCGAAAAACCCCTGGCGTGGTGCTGGGTTTGCCTGGCGTTCTGCGGGGGCGTCCTCTGCAAGGAGAGCATGATCACCTTCCCGGCGGTGTGCCTGGCGCTGGACCTGTTCCGGGGCGGCTCGCGCCGGGGGAGGCTGGCCCGTCACTGGAAGCTCTACCTCTTCCTGGGCCTGGCGGCCGCCGCACTGCTGGTCCGGATGGCCGGCTTCGACTACGGCCCCACCGTGGGGGCCGAGACCCCGGCGATGCCGCGGGGTGCGTTCCTTCTGACCCAGCTCACCGTCTGGCTTCACTGCCTCAAGGTGTTCGTCCTCCCCCTGCCGCGGTGGCTGTGCGGGGACTGGGACTGGCCGGTGGTGAACTCGGCCCTCGACCCCGCCTTCCTGGGTTCGGCCGCCGTGCTGGCCGGCCTGGCCGCGCTGCTCGTCCACGCCGCCCGCCGGGGCCACCGGTTGCCGGCCTGGGCCATGAGTTTCTTCTTCCTGGGCATCCTTCCCTTCGCCAGCCTCGTTCCCATCAGCGACCCCGTCATGGAGTACCGCTTCTACCTCCCCGCGGCCGGGCTGGCCCTCGCCGCGGCCTGGTTGACGGCCTCGCTGCCGAGGCTGCTGCCCGAGCCCCGGTTCTCGTTCCTGGCGAGCACCCTGGCGCTGGGCTTCGCCGCCCTGCTGGTGGTCGCCCTGAACCTCTTCCTCCTGGCGGACCGCCTGTCCGTCTACCGCGGGAGCCTGACCTTCTGGGAGGACGTGGCGGCCAAGTCGCCGGGGAAGGAGCGGGCCTGGCTCCACCTGGCCAACGAGCAGGTGCGGATCGGGCGTCTGGACGAGGCGATGGCCGCCGCCGTCAACGCCTGCCGGATCGCCCCCCATCGGGAGTCGGTCTGGTTGATGCTGGGCGACGTCCACCGGGTCCGCGGCGACCGGCGGGCCGCGCTCGCCTGTTACCGGCAGGCCTACCGGATCCAGCCCGGCTCCGACGACGCCGCCAACCACATCGCGGGGGTCCTCATCGAGCAGGACCGCCTCGACGAGGCCCTGGCGATCCTCGGGCAGTTCAAGGAGCAGGCGAAGAATGCCGAGTTCTACTCGAACCTGGCGAAAATCCTTTCCCGCCGGGGGCAGACCGACCCGGCGATCGCCGTGTATCGCCAAGTGGTGGGAAAGGCCCCGGAGGATTTCGCCGCGTGGACCAACCTGGGCAACCTGTTGCAGAAAAAAGGGAATTTCGTGGAAGCCGAGCAGGCCTACCTCTCGGCCCTGGGAAGCAACCCGGGCTACTACCTGGCCCACTTCAACCTCGGCAACCTCTACTTCCAGATGGAGCGGATGGAACCGGCGGAGGCTGCCTACCGGCAGGCCCTCGTCCACAACGCCGCCTTCGAGCCCGCCCGGCTCGCCCTCGGGACCCTGATGGCGGCCGGCCGGCGTTACTTCGAGGCCGAAACCCACCTGAGCACGTACCTGGAGAAGGAGCCCGACGACCTGACCGCCCGGGTCCGGCTCGCGCTGGTCCTGCTCGAACTCCACCGGCCCGCGGAAGCCCGCCGGACCCTGGCGCCCGCCCTCCGGGCCCTCCGCGTGTCCCTGGCCCCCCTCGGCCGCTTCGCGGGGCTTCCCCTCTCCTTCTGAGCCTCGTCGGGCACCCGGGGGCGGCATCTTCTTTCGCGCACGCGGTCCGTCATTGCCCCAGGGCCAGGGGCCGCGTCGGCAGGGGCGCCGGGGTGAAGAAGACCTTCGGATCCACCCCGAGGGCGCCCAGGTAACTCTTTGGGGTATTTCAACGGTTCCATTATTGCGAAAACGTTCCTTTGTACTAATGTAAATATTAAGCGAAATACATTGATAAAAGGATAACATATCGCATAAAATATGACCAGCGGCAGGGTATATGACGAATCCAAATGAGAGTAGGGCTGAAGATGGACAGACAGGCACAACAGAACATAGCATATTTGCGGGTTTCCACCATCGATCAGGACATCGAGAAGAACAAGGCGGAGATCCTCCATTTGGCAAACGACAAAAATTTAGGGCAGGTCCGGTTCATCGAGGAGAAAGTCTCGGGCAGGGTGAGTTGGCGCAAGCGGAGAGTCGCCGAAGCGCTTGATGTCCTCCAAGAAGGTGATAGCATCATCGTCAATGAATTGTCCAGGTTGGGGCGAAGCATGCTGGAATGTATGGAGATTCTTTCCTTGGCCGCGCAGAAGGGAATTCGCGTTTTCGCGGTGAAGGGCAACTGGCAACTGGACCAATCCATTCAAAGTAAAATCATCGCCATGGCCTTCGCCATGGCGGCTGAGATTGAACGGGATCTGATTTCCAAGCGTACGCAAGAGGCGCTCTGGGCGAAAAGGGCCTCCGGCATGAAGTTGGGACGCCCCGCAGGCCCGGGGAAGAGCAAATTGGATGCGTTTCGCCCGGAAATCGAAGCCTTGCTGGCCAATGGCGCTACCCAACGTTTTGTTGCCCGACGTTACAGCACGACGGAAGCCAATCTCCACGGCTGGATGAAAAAGCGGGGCCTGAAGCGGATGGCCAAGTAGTCGAGAGGGGCCTTGATGGAAAAATTCTATTGCCCGTATCTGAATGCGGCGGTGGAGTTGACCGATGAACGGGAAATCCACATAGCCGAACACCACCCGGATCTCCTGCCAGCGAATCGTGAGCGAATCGCCGGAACGCTGGCGGATCCGGACCAGGTCCGCCGAAGCACACGGTTCAGCAGCGCCAGGCTCTTTTCGCGATGGTTCACGGATCTTCTTGACGGCGAGCATGTTGTGGTTGTGGTCATCAGCCAGGCGACCAAACAACGGCATTGGATCGCTACGGCCTATATCGCCAGAAAGTTGGCGGAAGGAGAAATCGAATGGGAGAAAAGCTAAGTTTCACGTATGACCGGGAAGCGGACATCCTTTACATCAACAAGGTCAAAGCCTACGCGGAGCAGGAATCGGAAGAACTTGGGGATGAGGTTGTCGCCAGATTAAATCCGCAAACGAGAGAGATCGAGAATTTGGAGGTTTTGTTTTTCTCCACGCGTCTGTTGCGGAGCGATTTGATGGAACTGCCGATCCAGGCCAATCTTCGCATTGCAATGTAGTCGCGATGGATCAGCGTCTCCCTCCTTCCTGTTGATTGGACATTTGGCAGGGCCTCTTCAGAAAATCCTTAGGTAAGTCTTGCCGGTCCCGCCGCCCCTGAGGGGAGTTCGCCCTCAACCGCGGCCCGAACCCCGTCAGTTCAATTTGTGTAGGAATCCCGCGTTTTTTCGGACTTTCGCCCAGCGCGGCGAGCGCGAGGGGTCGCATGATTATCCCTTCCTTCGAAAACGGGATGCAGCCCGGCTCGCCCACGATCAGGCGCGAATGCCTGGCCAGACGGGCCAGGTACCGCTCGGGCTTCCGGTCCTCCTGCGCTGCTCACGCTGATAGCCAAAGGGTATCAGATCGTCCCGGACGAGGGCATTCACGCCTGCCAAGGACACAAACACAACGGCGGTCCCCGAAAGGACCGCCGTTGTGAAGGAAAAACCGCAGAGGGGGGAATTACTTCGCGCTGTTCTCCCGCACCCAGGCGGCGCCGGCCTCGAGGGCCTTGACGTTGTCGGGGATGAACTTCTTGGCGTAGATGAACATCGGCAGGCCCTTGACGGCGGTCTCCATGGGGATGAGCCGGGTCTTCTCGACGAAGGCCCCCAGCATCACCATGTTGGCGAACCGGATGTTGCCCAGGTCCTGGGCGATCCGGGTGGCGGGGATGGGCAGCCACTCCACGTCCTTGCGGGTGGGATCGATGTCGATCATGGAGGTGTTGTAGATCAGCAGGCCGCCCGGGACCAGCTCCGTCTCGAACTTCACCAGGGAGGGCTTGTTGAAGGCCACGCAGACCGTGGACGCGGTGATCATGGGGGACCCGATGGGATCGCTGGAGATGGTGACGTGGCAGTGCGCTGTCCCGCCGCGCATTTCCGGACCGTAGGACGGGAGCCAGCTCACGTTGTAGCCCTGCATCATGCCGAGCTGGGCCATGGCCTGGCCCAGGAGCAGCACCCCCTGCCCCCCGAACCCGGAGATCTTGATGCGGGGGTTGAGGAACTGGGGCGGGATCTCGCCGGTGACGGGCAGGGGCGCCTCGTCCTCCTCCGGCAGTTCCAGGACCCCCAGCAGGCCGCCTTCGCCCACGGTGTGCTTGAGCGTGGAGAAGGGCTGGGCCGTCTCGGAGACGTCCTTGAACATCTGGACGGGGAAGACCGGGAGCATGCTCTCCTCGATCCACTTCAAGGACTGGGCGGACCCCATCTTCCAGTTGGTGGGGCACTGGGAGAGGATCTCCACGAAAGTGAAGCCCTTCTTCTCCTTCTGGATCTGGAGGGCCTTGCGAACCGCCCGGCGGGCCTTCGCCCGGGACGCGGCGCTGTGCAGGGAGACCCGCTCCACGTAGACGGCGGCCTCGAGCTGGGCGATCAGCTCGCACATCCGCATGGGGTTGCCCTCGTTGTGGACGTCGCGGCCGCGGGGGCAGGTGGCGGTCTTCTGGCCCACCAGGGTGGTGGGGGCCATCTGCCCGCCCGTCATCCCGTAGATGGCGTTGTTGATGAAGAACACGGCGATCTGCTCGCCGCGGTTGGCCGCCTGGATGATCTCGTTCCCGCCGATGGCGGCCAGGTCGCCGTCGCCCTGGTAGGAGATGACCACGCTGTCGGGGTTGGGGCGCTTGACGCCGGTGGCCACCGCGGGGGCCCGGCCGTGGGCGCACTGGATGTTGCCGGTGTCGAAGTAGTAGTAGGTGAAGACGGAGCAGCCCACGGGGGCGCAGAAGATGGTCTTCTCGGCGAGCCCGAAGTCGTCCAGCGCCTCGGCGATGTACTTGTGGGCCACGCCGTGCCCGCAGCCGGGGCAGTAGTGGGTCACGCTCTTGTCACCACTCTTCCGCGCGTATTCCTTATAGAAACTCTTCGCTTTCTGCAATGCGATTTCGTACATGGCCCGCCTCCTACAGCTTTTTCACGACGCCGAGAAGCTCCTCGGCCGTGGGCACGCAGCCGCCCATGCGGTTGTAGAACTCGATGGGCTTGCGGCCCTCCACCGCCAACCGGACGTCGTCCAGCATCTGGCCGTTGGACATCTCCACCACCAGCAACTTCCGGACCTTGCCGCACAGACCTTCGATCTGCTTCGAGGGGAAGGGCCACAGGGTCTTCGGCCGGAACAGGCCGAGCTTGATGCCTTCCTTGCGGGCCAGGTCCACGGCGGTCCGCAGGATGCGGCTGACGATCCCGTAGCCGATGGCCACGACCTCCGCGTCGTCGACCTGGTACTCTTCGAACCGGACCTCGCGGGCCTGGACCTCCGCGTAACGCGCCTGGAGCTTCCGGTTGTGCGCCTCGAGTTCGGGATGCTCGAGAAGAATGGAATTGATGAGGTTGCCGCGGGTCTCGGCGTTGCCGTGGAGCCCCCAGGGGTGACGGGGCGGGACGTCCACCGACTTGGGGAAATCCACCGACTCCATCATCTGTCCGACGACGCCGTCGGTGAGGACATAAGCCGGCATCCGGTACTTGTCGGCCAGCTCGAAGGCCAGGATGGTGAAGTCGCACATCTCCTGGGCGGAGTTGGGGGCCAGCACGAGGCACTTGTAGTTGCCGTGGCCGCCGCCCTTGACCACCTGGTTGTAGTCGGCCTGCTCGGGGCCGATGTTGCCGAGCCCCGGGCCGCCGCGCATGATGTCCACGATCACGCAGGGCAGCTCGGCGCCGGCGCAGTAGGAGATCCCCTCCTGTTTGAGGGAGATGCCGGGGCCGGAGGAGCCGGTCATGCAGCGGACGCCCGCGCCCGAGGCGCCGTAGACCATGTTGATGGCGGCCACTTCACTCTCCGCCTGGATGAAGGTGCGGCCGGCCAGAGGAAAGTACATGGAGGCCGCCTCGGCGATCTCCGAAGCGGGGGTGATGGGGTAGCCGAAGTAGGTCTGGCACCCGGCGAGGATAGCGGCCTTGACCGCCGCCACGTTTCCCTTGATCAGTTGTTTGGGCATGGTTCCTCCCTTCCGCTACTGCTGTTTCGCGAGCCGGTAGACCGTGATGGCCCCCGGTTCCGGGCAGGTGTAGAAGCACGTTCCGCAGCCGGTGCAGCCGGAGCCCTTGTAGCGGGCGGGGTTGTACCCCTGCTTGTTGATGATGTCCTGGGCGACCTCGATCACCTTGACGGGGCACTGGTCGATGCACAGGCCGCATCCCTTGCACTCGTCCGTGTTGATCTCCAGCCGCCCGCGATCCACTTTTTCCGTCATGCGGCACCTCCGTGGGATTTATGAACGGCGGCGGGACGGGCCCGCCCCGCCGCCTCCTCGGTCACTTCTTCGCGGTCTTGGCGCCTTTCCTGGCGGCCTTCTTCGTCTCCTTGCAGGGCGTCTCGCCGCAGCCGCAGAAGAACGACTCCAGCACGTCGCCCAGGTCGGGCTTGCCGATCTCCTGGAGTTCGTAGTCCACCTTCACCGTCGGGTGCTTGATCTTGCAGACGCGGTTGAGGTCGATGGGCGTGGCGATGATCACCAGGTCGCACTTGGTCTTGTTGATGGTGGTCTCCAGGTCCTTGATCTGCTGGCCGCCGTACCCCATGGCGGGCAGGAGGGTCCCGATCTCCGGGTACTCCTCGAAGGTCTCCACGATCCGGCCCACGGCGTACTCGCGGGGGTCCACCAGGTCGGCCGCCCCGTACTTCATGGCGGCGACGACACCGGCCCCGTACTCCATCTCCCCGTGGGTGAGGGTCGGGCCGTCCTCCACCACCAGGACGCGCTTGCCGGCGATGGCCTTGTAGTTGTCCACGAACAGGGGGGACGCGGCGTCGATGACCACGGCGTCAGGGTTGCACTCCCGGATGGACTCCCGGACGATGCCGACGTTCTCGGGGTCCGCGGAGTCGATCTTGTTGATGACGATGACGTCGGCGCGGCGGAAGTTCACCTCGCCGGGGTGGTACTCCACCTCGTGGCCCGGCCGGTGCGGGTCCACCACCACCACCTCCAGGTCGGACCGGTAGAAGGGGAAATCGTTGTTGCCGCCGTCCCAGATGATGACGTCGGCTTCCTTCTCGGCCTCGCGGAGGATCCGCCCGTAATCGACGCCCGCGTAGATCACGGCGCCCATGGCGATGTGAGGCTCGTACTCCTCCATCTCCTCGATGGTGCAGTGGTGCTTTTTCAGGTCCTCGAGGGAGGCGAAGCGCTGGACGGCCTGCTTGGCGAGGTCGCCGTAGGGCATGGGGTGGCGGATGGAGACCACCTTCTTGCCCATGGCCTGGAGGCGGCGGACGATGGCCCGGGTGGTCTGGCTCTTGCCGCAGCCGGTGCGCACCGCGCAGATAGAGATCACGGGCTTGGTGGACTTGATCATGGTGGAGTCGGGGCCCAGCATCACGAAGTCCGCCCCGGCGGCCTGGACGATGGAGGCCTTGTGCATCACGTTCTCGTGGGGCTGGTCGCTGTAGGAGAAGACCACCTGGTTGGCCTTGTGCTTCCGGATCAGCTCCACCAGCTCCTTCTCGTCGTGGATGGGGATGCCCTTGGGGTAGAGCTTACCGGCCAGCTCGGCGGGGTACTTCTTCCCGGAGATGTCCGGGATCTGGGTGGCGGTGAAGGCCACCACGTCGAACAGGTCGTTGTCGCGGAAATAGGTGTTGAAATTGTGGAAATCACGGCCGGCGGCGCCCATGATGATGACACGGATCTTTTCTCTCATTGCTATCCTCCAGAATTTTCGATGGGATGAAGACGGTTGGGTACGGAAAGGTGCAAGGGGGCACCGTCAGCTCAGGGGGCCGATCTTCTGCATGAAAAACTGGATGGTCAACAGGTATTTTTTTACGACTTTCATGGGACACTCAAGTTGCAACGGCGCATTATAGCAGGTTCGACGCGGGATGCCAGCAGTTTTTTCACCGTACGCGCCGCCTGCCGGGCGGCGCACGGGAGCCCAATCCCAACGAGCGCCTTCCGGCAGAAGGCGCCTACCGTACGCGCCGCCTGCCGGGCGGCGCACGAGAACCCAATCCCAACGAGCGCCTTCCGGCAGAAGGCGCCTACCGTACGCGCCGCCTGCCGGGCGGCGCACGGGAGCCCAATCCCAACGAGCGCCTTCCGGCAGAAGGCGCCTACCGTACGCGCCGCCTGCCGGGCGGCGCACGAGAACCCAATCCCAACGGGCGCCTTCCGGCAGAAGGCGCCTACCGTGCCAGGGCGGACCGGGCCCTTCGCGCATCGGGTTCCCCCTAAAAAAAATAGGCAGGCTGAGGAAGCCTGCCCGGGGGTAGAGGACAAACAAAAGCGTTTCAGTTGACGACGCACCATCCCGTGTCGGACACGGCACAGGGGTCGAGGGGGCCGGACCCGGTCACGGCGGTCCCGTTCAGGTACCAGACCGAGAGGGCCCCGTTGCCGGCAGCCTGATTTCGCCAGAGGATGTCTGGGCGGCCGTCGGCGTTGAAATCCGCCACGGTGGCGATGGCCCAGTCGGCCCCCACCGTCGGGAAAGCCGCGATGCTTGACGCGGTCACCCCGTTCATGAGCCAGATGGAATTGACGCCGGTCGAGGGATTTCGCCAGAGAATGTCGGATTGGCCATCGGCGTTGAAATCGGCCACGCCGCCGACGGCCCAGCCCGACCCGACCGGGGGGACGCTGGCGGAGCCGAGGAAGTCCAGACCGTCCAGGAACCACACCGAATTGCTTCCAGCGACCGGGGCCCGCCAGAGGATGTCGACCTTGCCGTCGGCGTTGAAATCGCCGAAACCCGCCACCTCCCATCCCGAAAAAACGGTCGGAAAGGGGGATACGGAACTCACCGCCGCGCCGTTCATGTACCAGACCGAGTTGGTCCCGCTGACGGGGTCCCGCCAGAAAAGGTCGGGGTGGCCGTCCCCGTTGAGGTCCGGCGTACCGGCGATGGTCCAGGCGGCATCGACGCTCTGGAGCGGCGAAGCGCCGGAAAGGACCGCCCCGTTGAGGTACCAGAGCGAATGGGCGCCCGTGAGGCTGTGGCGCCAGAGCAGGTCGGTCTTCCCGTCGGCGTTGAAGTCGCAGGTGGCCTCGGGCGTCCCGTTCCAGCCGGCGATCCTCGCCAGGAGCCACCACAGCGCCCGGCCCTTCAGGACACAGTTGAGGCGGGCGTCGGCGGTCTCGCCGCCCTCGGGGGAGTGGGCGCAGCCGCCGCAGCCCGAGTAGCCCGTGGTACCGTTCACCAGCTGGTAGAGTTCGGACCCGTTGTGGCGTCCGAGGTACTCGGTGGCCCAGTTCCTGTCCCGGGTGCCGTTGTTGTCGGAGTCGTAGTAGAGCGCGTCGTCCACCCGCTTGCCCAGGAAGTAGTTGTTGTCCGGGTCGTAGTTCTCGAGGTCGGCGAAGTCGAAGAGGACCCGGTGGTTGGTGAGGCAGTGCTGGCGGATCTGGTTGTTGCGGGAGTCGGAGGAATCGCCCTCCCCTCCCCCTTCCGCGTGACCGGTCATGAAGACGAAGGTCACCGGGTTGGTCGCCGCCCGGGGTTTGCTGCCGCCGGGGCCGTACTCCGAGACCAGGATTTCCATGTTGGTGAGGTAGCGGGGGATGTCGTGCCCGGCGATGCTGCACCAGGACCAGATGACCACGTTGACGTGGGCATTCGCGGGGTTGTCGAGCAGCGTACGGGTGGCCGTGACCCAGGGCGTGACGCCGTTGGGGTCAATGTAGTCGCCCTGGCTGAGGTCCGCGCAACCGGGGATCCCTACGTCGTCGAGGTCCAGGGCGCCCGGGCGGGCCCCGGCGTCGTCCCAGTCGTAGGTGGTCCCGAACGCGGGGAAGGCCTTCAGGCAATCCATCCCCGTAACCAGTTGAGAGCCGTGCGAGGTGTGCTGGTAAGCGACGTGCAGAGTGCTCCGGGCCTGCTGGACCCAGACCGGCGGAATGCGGTGGACGTCCGAGTGAAGATGGCCGACGGTGAACCCCTGGGCGCAACCGGGCGCCGCCAGGGCCGCCACCGCCAAAACCGTTCCGAACCCACGTATCATCGAACCCTCCTTCAGCGGATGTGCTGAAAGCAGGGTATTCGCAATCCGTGTGCCATCACCCGGGGAGAAAAGGAGGGGGGGATGCGCGCGCCCGCGGGTCCCGGTCATCGACCGTCCGGAACGGCCCGGAACGTGGGGGCCGGGGAAGGGCCCCGACGCGAGATGACACTTTTTGTCAATCGCGGATGACGAAATTAATCACCGCGGGGGAAGTCGCTTCTGGGCCGGAGGGGTGCCCGCCGCCGGCTCGGCCCGTCGTGCGGGGATGTCCTCGAGGGGCGTCCTTCCACCCACCGGAGAAGGTGGTAGCTGACCAGGCCGATCAGGAGCGTGGCCGCGAAGAAGATCGGGTAGGAGATCTTCCAGTTCTCGGGGCCGGTCATCATGGTCCACTCGGACATGCCCCCGATCCCCGCCAGCAGCGTCAGGGGCATGAAGATGGTGGTGATGAAGGTCAGCCGCCGCACCACGCGGTTCGTCCGGTTGGCGGACAGGGACATCTGGTTGTTGACCATGGAGAGGTACATCTCCATGAGGCTGGTGATCATGTCCCGGGAGATCTCCACCATTTCGAAGTACTTGGCCAAGTGGTCGTAGATGTCCCGGAAGTGGTAGACGGCCTTTTCCGAGATGAAGGGCGAGTCGCGCCGGCAGGCCTTCACCAGGGTCTCCCGTTCGTGAAAAAGGCTCTTCCGGAGGGTGAGAAGCTGTTTCCGGAGGCGCGTCAGATCGGCGGGGTGGAAAAGGGAGGTGTCCTGAAGGATCTTTCCCTCCACCGCGTCGATTTCGTCCTGGATGGCTTCGAGGGCGGCGCCTTTCTGGTCGACGGTGAAGTCGAGGACCAACTGGAGCAGGAAGTCCGGGCCGCGCCGGAGGCACTCCAGGTCGAGGCGGAGGGATTCCCGGAGGTAGGGCGGGGTCGGGTGCTCCGAACGGCTCACGGTGACCAGGTAGTCGCTGCCCAGGATGAAATCCCGCTCTTCGATGGTGAGGGATTTACCGGCGAAGCGGTAGGCGTTCACCAGGAGGAAGGTGCTGGTGGGGAAATTCTCGATCTTCGGGATCTGATCGTCGTCGAGGCAGTCCTCCACGGAGAGGGGGTGGACGCCCAGGGAGTCCACGAGGGGCAGGAGGTCCTCCCGGGAGGGGCAGAAGAAGTCCAGCCAGATGTAGCCGGCGGCCTTGCGGGCGGACAAGGCCTCTGCGAGGGAGGGCAGGGACTGGATCTTGCCGGCGGGGGACACGTGGTAGAAGCGGTGTTCGGGCATGGTCTTTCACTCCTTACGCAGCCAGGCTGCGGGAAGGAGATCTTATCACTGGAGAGACCTCGGGGGAAGGGTGGGAAAGGTGGGAAAGGTGGGAAGGGTGGGAAGGGTGGGAAGGGTGGGAAAGGAGAACACGAACCACACGAATGAAGAATTCAGAATTCAGGAGGCAGGCGGGGGAGACAGCGGGCAGGAGGCGGTTGTCGGGAGGCAGGCGGGGGAGGCAGGCGAGGGAGGCAGGCGGGGGAGACAGCGGACAGGAGGCGGTTGTCGGGAGGCAGGCGGGGGAGACAGCTTTCAGGAGGCGGTTGTCGGGAGGCAGGCGGGGGAGACAGCTTTCAGGAGGCGGTTGTCGGGAGGCAGGGGGGGGAGACTGCGGGCAGGAGGCGTTTGGCGGGAGGCAGGCGAAGGAGGATGGCGCCTGGCCGGTTGACGACAGCGGAGACGACGAGTCCGTGTTCCTCCG
>JAGNHB010000079.1 GCA_018001935.1 Acidobacteriota bacterium | reverse complement strand
CGATCAACGGCCGGACTCGATGAAGCATGAGCCCGATGATCACTCAATCGCCCGTGATCTTTCCTTGGCCGATCTCTGGTAAAATACCCCTGGACACTTATGGGATTACAGGGCGGGAATCAACACCAAGGTCACCGTCCGGCAGCCGGTAGTAGTCTCTGCCATTACCGGGTCCGACTGGGTCTGTTCCGGGGAGGGGGCAACGCTGACGGCGGCGGCCACCGGGGAGGGGACGCTCACCTACGCCTGGTCGCGGAGCGCGGACGGGACGAGCTTCACGCCCATTGCGGGGGCCGCGGGGGCGAGCCTCGCGACGGGTCCCCTGACGGCGCCGGCCTGGTTCAAGGTGGAGGTCTCCTCCGAGACTTGCGGCCCGGCCGGGATGATCAAGAGCATCGGCATCGGGGCGGCGCCGGTGATCGCGACGCCGCCCGCGAACGCGGTGGTCCAGGCGGGGCAGACGACGACCCTGTCGGTGTCGGGGACGGGGACCGCCCCGCTGGGCTTCCAGTGGTACCGCGGCGAGAGCGGCGACACCTCCGACCCCGCGGCGGGCGCCACGGCGGCCGAATTCACCCCGCCACCCCCGACCGCGACGACCCGCTACTGGGTCCGGGTCTCCAACGCCTGCGGCGCGGCGGACAGCCCCTCCGCCACCCTGAGCGTCAACCACCGGCCGGTGATGGGGACGGTGAACGTTCCGGCGGAGGCCGTGGTGAACGAACCCGTCGCCATGTCCGCCACCGCCTCGGACCCCGACGGCGACCCGGTGAGCCTCCACTGGTACATCGGGACCCTGCATTACTCCAACACGGGGAGCATCTCCCACGCCTTTTCCTCCACCGGGGACAAGATCGTGGTGATCTCCGCCTACGACGGCAAGGGGGCCGCGGCGACGGTGGACGTCCCGGTCCGGGTCGTCACCAACGCGGCGCCGGCCTTCCAGTCCGTTTCCATTCCGGCGACGGGCGCCACCGGGGAGACCCTCTCCTTCTCGGCCGCGGCCGTCGACCCGGACGGCGACCCCGTCACCTTCCTCTGGAACTTCGGCGACGGGTCCACCGCCCAGGGGAGCCCGGCCACCCACGCCTACTCCGCACCGGGGAGCTTCACGGTCCGGGTCGACGCGCGGGACAAGTGGGGGTGGACCGACACCCGCACCGGCACCGTGACCGTCAGCGGCAACGCCTACCCCGTGATCCAGAGCGTGACCATCCCCGGCCACCGCACCGCCGGCTCCACGGTCGCCTTCTCCGTCACGGCCACGGACCCGGACGGGGACACCCTGACCTTCACCTGGAGCTTCGGCGACGGGGAGGCGGGGGCGACGGGCCCGAGCGGCACGCACCGGTACGGCCTGCCCGGGACCTACACCGTCACCGTGACGGTGACGGACGGCTATGACGGGACCGCCCAGGCCACCCGGTCCGTCATGGTGACGGACACCGACGGCGTCACCTCACTGGCGATCGGTTCCTCCCGCTCCGGCCTCGCCGGGGCGAAGGGGAGCAACACCTACTTCAAGGTCGTGACCCCCGACGACCTGGTGTGGCTCAAGGTCTCCACCGGCTCGGGGTCGGGCAACTGCGACCTGTACGTGAAGGCCGGCGCCAAGCCCACCACCAGTTCCTACGACTTCAAGTCCTCGGGGACGTCCAACACCGACGCGGTGGAGGCGACCCAGACCACGGGCAAAACCTGGTACCTTCTCCTCCGGGGGACGGCCGCTTACTCGGGGATGACGCTGACCCTCGCCGGGGAGCGCTCCGCGACGGTGGGGGTGAACGCCACGGTGGCGAACCTTTCGGGCGCCTCCGGCAGCCGGAAATACTACCGGTTGGTCATCCCTTCGGGGCAGACATCCCTGAAAGTGACCACCAGCGGCGGGACAGGCAACTGCAACCTCTACGCCGGGAAGAACCGGGTCCCGTCCACCTCCGTCTACGACAAGCGCTCGGCGGGGAGCACCAACGCGGAGAGTTTCACGCTGACGGTTTCGGGGGGGCAGGTGTGGTACCTGTTTGTCCACGGGCCGTCGGCCTACTCGGGAGTCATCCTCAAGACCGGGAACGGGGCGGCGGCCAAGATCGCCGCCCCCGGGGACCCAAAGATGGAACGGGCCCCGTCGGGCGGGCAGGAGAGGGAGGGGCCACCCGATCTTCCCCCGGCGGACCTTCGCTTCCTGGAGTGAACGGTTCCCTGCGCGAAGCCGGAAAGGCGCCCCCCGCGGGGCGCCTTTTTTCAAGGGGCCGGCTCACGTCGGCATGACCGGCCGGCCTGTCGAGAATGAGGTCCTTGCAGCCCGGTGGATGGGGTGGTGAAGAAGGTCCGCCAGCCGTTGCAGGAGCGTGGGACGGAGACCGCGGCCTGGCCAGCCCGCGTTTCCAGGATGCAGCGAATGGCTTGTCCGCTCAGGCGGGAATCAGCCGCCCTTATCGACGCGGACGAAGAGGGAGCCGTGCACTAATCCTGGATGGCGACCCAATCGCCCGCGGCGATGGCGACTTCCTGGTTGATAATTCATATTCATCTGATTCTAAAGGCTATAAGCATGCTCGGTGAAGTCGGTTTTTCGCTGCTCCGTGGACATGGGTGGAAAATAGGCAAAAACGTGGAAGCAGTCAACCGTATTCCGAGCGGCCCACACACAAATAAGGGAAAATGGAAGCGAAAGTGGGAGAGACGGGGATGCCCGCGAACTCCCGGCGAGGGTGATCATCGGGCCCCGGGAACCCGCGGGGCGGGACACGCCGCTGCCCGAGAAGAGGTCGTAGGCCTGAACGAGGAGGTTTCCCTTCCCCGAGGCATCCACGTAGACGACGACGGGGACGTCCAGGGTCACGGCGCCGTCGGCGCTGGCGACATGAAGGACGAGGTTGTACGGTTCCGGGCCCGGCGGCACGGTTTCCGCCGGGGCGAAGGTGAGGGTGATGTCCTTCGTCTCGTTGACGGCAAGGAGCGGGAGGGTCCCCGACTGGTTGAGGGCCAGCAGCCAGCGCCGGTAGCGCTCGGGCGAGTCCGTGGGCGAGGGTGCGCGGCCGGCGGCGGGGAGGGGCGTGTTCGTAGTCGTACTCGTTCTCGTACTCGATCCTACGCTCGCACTCGTAGTCGAAGCCGATACCGACTGCGATAGCGATACCGATTCCGAGACCGACCCCGATGTTTTGTGCGATGAGGAACCGCCGGCCGGGGCGGAGACATTGCCCAGGATGATCCAGTCGGGCGCGGGGGAGCCGTCGGCGGCGGTCAGGGAGACCGTCGCGTTTTCCAGCGCGCGAACCTGATGTTCTTCATCTGGACAATTTCGGACGTGTTCCCGCCGGGGGATGGCCTTGCCCCGGGGGAAGCCCATTCGCCTATCCCTGAATGAACTCCAGGTAATTTTCCCGATTGACCAGCTCCCAGGTGGCCTCGGGGTAAGCCGCTGTCCACTCTTTCGGAGGGCGGGGCCTGGCATGGCCCCATTTTATTTCATACCCGTGGAGTCGACCACCGCGTTCCTCGACCAGGTCCAGCTCTTTCCGGGTGTACGTCCGCCAGAAATAGTTCTGGGCACTTTCCCGCAGGTACTCCTGCCGCTTCAGCCGCTCAATGATCAGGTAGTTTTCCCAGAGTTCCCCCGCATCATTCCTCAGATCGAGCGGGTTGAAGTTGTTGATCAGGGCATTGCGCACGCCGTTGTCGATAAAAAAATACCGGCTGTTTTTCGTGACTTCGCTGCGCAGGTTGCGGCTGAACCCGCCGAGTCTCTGAAGGACGAACGCTTTTTCCAAAAGATCCAGGTAACGATCGACGGTATTCTTGCTCATGCCCAGGCTTGTGCCCAATTCTGCACAGGAAACTTCCTTGCCAACCTGGAAGGCCAGCAACTGCAGCAGTCTGCCGATCTTTGCCGACTGCCTGATCCCGTCGAGTTCCAGAACGTCCTTGCAAAGGCAGGACGAAACCATCTCCTTCAGGTATTGTTCCCGATCCCGGTAGTCCTTGGAGAGCACCACTTCGGGGTATGAACCGTAAACCAGCCGGCTCTCCAGGTGCGCATCGGTCTCGTGCCGTTGCTCGACCGCGCTCAGTTCCAGTTGGGCGAGGGGATACTGGATCAGGGTGCTTTTCCTGCCGGTGAGCGGTTCACCTACGTGGCGCGCCAGGTCAAACGAGGACGAACCGGTGGCGATGACCCGGATGCCGGGGATATGGTCAACGACCAGCTTCAGGTTGATCCCGATGTTCGTGACCTTTTGCGCCTCATCCACAACCAGAAGGCGGTTGCTGCCGACAAAGGACGTGAGCTTTTCAATGGATTGCGAGGCGAGATACCCCTGAACGATGAGGTCCTCGCCACTGACCAGAAGATACGGTTCCGTTACCCCCTTCAGGAATTCCCGGATCAAGGTCGTCTTGCCGGTGCGCCGTGCGCCGTAGATCACCACGACTTTGCCGGGTTGCGCGTGACGGCTGAGATTTTCAAGCTGTCGCTGTCGTATATACATGATAACTCCGTCAGTAAACTGACCGAATTATAAATAAATATGTCGGCAGTTGCAAGCAAATTATCCCGGTCGGGGGATCCGTCTCGCCTCGTGCTCGGTGAAAAAGAAGGGAAGAAGCTTGGTGGAGAACAATCCGGCCGAGGGGCTTTCCGACGCCCTGGCGCCGCACCGGGAGGAGCACCGGGTCGTCCTGACGAACCCGCGGGAAGTGGGCGTCCTGCTGGCGGCCATCCGTTCCTACTCCGGGTCTCCCAACCCCAAGCCGCAGGCAACCTGCTTTGCTCCTGACCTCTCCCAAGCCCCTCACCCCCGCGCCGGGACGGCGCGTGCAAACGACCCCCACCCCAAGCCACACGCAACCCGCCCCGCCCGTTCCTACGCATCGTCCCGAAAAGACCGGTTTCTTTCATTCCTCGAGCAGGTACCGCCAGGCGGGACGGGCGCCGGGGATTTCCCTTTCCAGCCCGGGCGCGTATTCGTGGAACAGCAGGTGGCCTTTCGCCCGCGGCCACTGCGCGGCGCTGAAGGTCATGGCCGCCTTCTCGCGGCGGAGGGTCTCGGGGTCGGCCAGGTTCCAGCACGTGTTGACGAAAAACTCCCCCGCGCCGTCGCACAAGTCCACCTCACTCCCCTCGGCAGAGTAGAAGAGTTCTTTCGTGCGCCGGCGCGCCTGCAGAAAGATCGCCGTCTCGAGCTTGTGCCCCTGGTCCCGGGCCGGAAATGCCTGGAAGGCGGCGATGAGCCCGGTGTCGACGATGTGCAGCTTCCGGGGGTTGTGGGCCTGCCGGCGGAGGGAGGCCACCCTCCGTGGCAGGAGGAAGACCAGGAACGAGTCCTCGAGGCAGCCGAGGTACTCGAACAGCGTGTTTTTCGAAACGGAAAGCCCCCTGGACGTGAAGTCCCGGTGCAGCTTGCTCACGTTGAGCATTGAGGCCGTGTTCCGGAAGGCGTGCCGCAGCAGCTCGCGGACCAGCGCTTCGTTCCGCAGCGAATATCGCTCCACCACGTCCCGGTACATCATCAGAGAAGCGTACTCGCCCAGGATCAGGGGCCGCAGGGGCTCCTCGGCCAGGACCACTTCCGGAAATCCGCCCCAGAGCAGATACTGTTCCAGTTCGTAGCGAATCCGGCTTTCACTGTCGACACTGAACGGAACGGCGTCGACCCCAAGGAAGGACAGGCGCTCCCGGAAGCTGAGGGGGAAGACTTCCAGGGTGATGCTCCGGCCCCTCAGGGCCGTGGCCAGGTCACGGGTCAGCAGGCGCGACGACGAGCCGGTGACGAAGACCTCGACATCCTCCGTGTCGACGACCCGGCGGACCCACCGTTCCCAACCCGGCGCGTTCTGAACCTCGTCGAGGAACAGGTACCTTTTTTGTCCCGCGATCTCCGGGAAGAGTTCCTGCCAGCAGCGCAAAACCAGGTCCAGTTCTTCGGCCCGGACCGGGTGGAGACGGTCGTCCTCGAAGTTCAGGTAGGTGACCCGGCGGCGGTCCACCCCTTGGGCAACCAGCCGGTGGATGGCCTCGAAAAAGAGGAAGGTCTTGCCGGAGCGCCGCACCCCGGCCAGGCCCACCACCTTGCCCGTGCCGAAGGGGAGGACCCGCTCCCGAGGCCGGCAGGCGGGGAGCGCGCGTTCGGCGAACTGGCGGATCACGTATTTGAGATTGTCACTGATCATAGGGACAATTTAACAAAAATCTTCCCTCCTTACAAGGACAATTTCGGCAACAAACAGACCGCGCAGTGGAATACTCCGGTCGGGGGCCGCTACCCCGTTGAAAAACAAACCGGGATGAACTAGATTATAATTCAAGATGAACCTCTGGGTGATTCATCGGAGGAAGCATGAAATCAATGACGATCCATGGCATCAACGAGCGGCTGGAAAACGAGCTCAAAAAGAAAGCACGGCATGAAAAAACGAGCCTGAACAAAGTCATCAAGGAAACACTTGAAAAAGGATTGGGGCTGACCGCTGAAACGCCCGACCATCGCGGCGATTTTGTTGATTTCTGCGGTGTCTGGAGCGAAGAGGACCTGACCGAGTTCAACAACGCGTTAACCGACAAAGGCCAACTGTGACGCTCCTCAACACGACGCAGGAGACGGCCGAGATTTTCGGCCACCTGATGCACGATCTGCGCCAGGCGGGAACGCCGCTCCCGCTGAACGACGTCTGGATCGCTGCCCAGACCATGGAGCTGGGAGCCGTGCTGATCACCTACGACGTCCATTTTCAAAAAGTGCGGGGTCTGCGCCTCTGGCAGGCGTGAGGTTCACCGCAATCGACTCGCAGATCAACCGGGTCCTGCTTGGCGGACAGATTCGCCGTCCATCTTTGAAAAACCCGACATCGGGAGCGCGTGGAAGGGATGGGATCAAGATGGTTCATCCGGAAATCGTGTGGTGGAGCGCGAACCGCCGGTGCCTTCTTGCCACGATGAGGAGTCAATCGGAAGCCCGCAGCGCGGTTGCTTCGGAAGGAGACTGGGCCGCGAGGCCCAGGTGAAGGTCCGGGGCCCATCCGGAGCCGCGGAGCGGCGGTGAAATACCGGGCCGCCGCTCCGCGGCTGCCAGACCATGGCGCGGGGAGCGGCCTGGATCACCGGCGACGCCCATTTCCAAAATGGGCGGGGCCTGCCCCTCCGGCGGGAGTGAATCGCACCGAAATGCCTTCTTGTCTGAATATCTGGCGGAGGAGGAGGGATTCGAACCCCCGGTACCCTTCCGGGCACAACGGTTTTCAAGACCGCCGCCATCAACCGCTCGGCCACTCCTCCGCGGGCCGGTCGCCAAGGGCCGGCAAAGTGCCGATTGTAGGGAAGGCACCCGTCGAAGTCAAGCAGTACGCGCCGCCTGCCGGGCGGCGCACGCTTTCCGTCGTTCCCGAGAAAAACTGTTCACCCCATCATGGTATTCGGGATAGAATAAACACATGAAGGCCTCGCATAAATAGTAAGGAATCGAACGGAAAAGTGTTTGTCAGACCTTTATTGAGCCATCGCCATGAGGGTGATGGTACTTTTTGCGACCGCGTCAACACCTGAATGAATCACAAAACCCGAGCGGACGAATAATCCTGGCGAAAGGAGGAGCGAGATGAAAACCATGGCGTGGGTTTTTCTTCTAATGGTGTCGATCCTGGGTTGCGCCGGGGGAAAGGGGATCGCTCCCGATGGGACCACCGCTGAAACCCCGGAGAAGAAGACCTACCTGGTCAAGGGCGAGGTCAACCAGCCCGGCGAGCAGGAGTGGACCGAGGGGGCCAGGCTCTCCACGGCCATCGCCAAGGCCGGTGGCCCCACGGCCAAGGCGGGCGTGAACCACATCAACCTGATCCGCATGAAGCAGGTGACCATCCACGATCTCGACAAGATCAAGCGCGGCGAGGACACCGACACCCCGCTCATGGCCGGGGACGTCGTGCTCGTTCCCCGCGTCTTGGAACCGCAACAGTAAAAACAGTACGCGCCGCCTGCCGGGCGGCGCACGGGCCCTGCACGCGTCAAGCTAACGGGCGCCTCCCGGCAGGAGGCGCCTACGATGCTTCCAGGAGGCGGCCCTTCTCCAGGTGGAGCACGGTGTGGGCGTACTCGGCGGCGTGGGGGTCGTGGGTCACCATGACGACGGTCTTGCCGTACTCCTCGTTGAGCCGCTTGAGGATCTCCAGGACCTCCCGGGCGGAGCGCTTGTCCAGCTCCCCCGTGGGCTCGTCCGCCAGCAGGAGGGTGGGGTCGGTCACCAGGGCGCGGGCGATGGCCACCCGCTGCTCCTGGCCGCCGGAGAGCTGCCGGGGGAGGTGCCGCACCCGGTCCGCCAGCCCCACGAGGGACAGGGCGGCCAGGACGTGCTCGCGGCGCTCCCGCCGGGAAAGCCGGGTGAGGAGCAGGGGCAGCTCCACGTTCTCGAAGGCCGTCAGGACCGGGATCAGGTTGAAGGTCTGGAAGATGTACCCCACGTGCTCGTTGCGCCACCGGGCAACGTCGGCGTCGGAGAGGCCGAAGGGGTCCTCCCCCGCCACCCGCACCTCGCCGGCCGTGGGGTGGTCGATGGCGGCAATCAGGTTGAGGAGCGTGGTCTTCCCGGAACCGGAGGGTCCCATCAGGGCCACGAACCCCCCTTCCGCCACGTCGAGGCTCACCCCCTCCAGGACGGGGATCTCGTACTCGTCCCGGCGGTAGACCTTGTACACGTCCCGGCACTCCACCACGGGCCGCCCGTTCCCCGGGCGCCTCCCTCCATCGCCGTCCCAGGGGCCCGCCATGTCAGTGCGCCCCCTTGTGCCGCACCGCCGCCCCGTCCCCGAGGTCCTCGGGGGGGTGCAGGATGACCCGGTCGGACGACTCGACCCCCTCCACCAGGGCGCCCCTCGCTCGTCGGCCCAGGAGGCGGACCTCCTTCCGGCGCGCTTTCCCGTCCGCGCTGAACAGGAGGACGAAGGTCTTGCCGTCCTCCGGCAGGAGGGCCGACTCCGGGACGAGGACGGCGCGGCTCCCGGCGGGGACCGCCTGGGACGCGCCGGCGACAAAGTCCACCTTGGCGTTCATGTCGGGGCGAAGCCGGCCGTCGGGGTTGCGGATGCGCACCTTGACCTGGACGGTGGCCTTCTGCCGGTTGGCCTCGGGCGAGATCTCCTCGATGAAACCGTCGTAGGCGCGGTCCGGGAAGGCGTCGGCGGTGACCGTGGCCGACTGCTTCAGTGACAGGCGGCCGAAGTCGTTCTGGTTGATGTCGAGTTCCACCTGCAGCTCGTCCAGGTCGGCGAGGGCCGCCACGGAGCCCTGGGGGCCGCCCTCGGCGCCGCTGGCGAACTGGGCGGTCACCAGCTCGCCCTTTTCCACCACTCGCTGCAGGATGGTGCCGGAGACCGGCGCCTTGATGAGGGTGGCGTCCAGCTGCGTCTTCGCCCAGGCCAGGCGCCCCTCGGCCTCCCGGAGGTCCCCCTCGGCCCGGGCGACGTCCTCGGCCCGGGCGCCGATCCGCACCACCTCCGCCGCCTGGGAGAGGGCCCGGTACTGCTGCTCGGCGGCGTCCAGGCGAGCCTGGGCGTCGTCGAGTTCCTGCTTCGAGACGACGCCGGAGTTCGTCAGGGTGAAGAAGCGGTCCCGGGTAGTCCGGGCGATGTCCCGCTCCGCCTTCGCCTGTTCGGCCCGGTGGGCAGCCTCGGCGATCTCCTGGGGGCGGTTCCCGTTTCGGAGCAGCTCCAGCCGGGCCTTCGCCGACCGGACGGCCCCCTCCGCCTGGTCCACCTGGGCGCGGAACTCCTCGTCCTCGAGGCGGACCAGCAGTTGGCCCGCCTTCACCACGTCGCCCTTTTCCACGCCGATCCAGGCGATCCGCCCCGTGACCTTGGAGTTGACGTTGATGCGGTGCTTGGCCACCACGTAACCGGAGGCCGACAGCACCACGTCGGGCGCCTTGGGGTCGGGCGGGGTCGGCCGGGCCGTCTCCACTTCAACCCCGCCGGGACCCATGCCGGAGCGGAGGAAGAAATACCCCGCCAGGATTACGATGACGAGGGCGACCCCCCACCGGGCCCACCGGCGGAGCCGCCCCCGGTGCCGGGCACGCCGGCTCGGCTCGATCCGCAGGGCCTGCAGGGTTTCCCCGGTTTGCACTCTGTTGTCCAGTTTATTTTCCATCGCCTTCTCCTGTCCCGCTCTTTCTTCTCCGCTTTCCCCCAAACCCCGTTCGATTACCCCTCCTGAGAATCGGTATCGGCATCGGTATCGGTATCGGTATCGGTATCGCCATCGGTATCGCTATCGGCATCGCTATCGGCATCGCTATCGGTATCGCTATCGGCATCGCTCTCGCAATCCCCACCCCCACCTCCATCCCCTTCTCCCCGGGCTGTTCGCGAGCCCGACCTCACTCCGCCCACACCCGCCCGCTCACTCCCGCAGCGCCCCGAGGATTTCCCGCCGGGAGGCGTGCCAGGCCGGCGCGAACCCGCCCACCGCCCCCAGGAGGGCGGCGAAGACGACGGCGTTGAGCACCGTCCGGGACGTGACGGTCAGGGAGAAGATGGCCTCCCCGAAGGTCACCATGTTGGAGGTCCCCGTGGCGAGGCCGTCGAGTGGCAGCACGGCCGCCACGCCCACGGCGGCCCCCAGGAGGGAGAGGGCCACCGCCTCCAGGACGAAGCACAGGAGGATGCTCGCCCGGGAGAAACCGATCACCCGGAGCGTGGCGATCTCCCGGGACCGGTAGGCCACGGCGGCGTACATGGTGTTCATGGCCGCGAAGCACGACCCGACGGCCATGATCAGGGCGATGACGGTCCCGACGAAGCGGATGGGCGCCCCGGAGCTGTCGGTCTGGCCGGCGTAGTAGTCCGTTTCCCGCTTCCCGTCCAGTTTGAGGCGCTGGTCGTTTTCCACGGCCCGGCGAATCCCCTCCACGGCCTCGGGGCTTTCCGCCCGCAGCAGCATGGACGAGGCCCCCCCCTGCCGGTCGAAGGCCTCGGCCATCAGGTGGTAATCGCCCCAGATCTCCGAGTCGGGGGCGGTGCCCCCGGCGTCGAAGCAACCCACCACCCGCCAGCGGGCGTTGCCGAACGCGATGTCCTCCCCCACGCCGGCGCCCGTGAACCGCCGGGTGATCCGCCGGCTCACCACCACTTCCCGTTGCCCCGGGGTGAACCAGCGCCCCTGCACCAGCCGCACGGCGGGGTGGACCTCCAGCCCGGGGAGCGTGAGGCCGCGCACCGTGACGTTGGCCTCGGTCCCGTCGGCGCGGGGGAGCACGATGAGCACGATCATCTCGGGCGAGGCCAGGGGGCGCCCCGCGGCGTCCCGCGCCAGGCCCGGGAGGGTCTTCATGACCTCCAGCTGCTCGCTGACGATGTAGCTCGACATTTCCGCCTCGGACCCCTTTCGCAGCACCATCACGTTGAGCGGGTCGCCGCTGGCGAGGAAGGCGCGGTCGAGCCCGGCCAGGAGCATCTGGAGGAACATCACCACCGTGACGGTGAGGGCGATCCCCAGGGCGGTCATGGCGGTGGCGCCGGGACGCCGGCTCAGGCTCCGCAGGTTGTAGGCGATCGGGACCCCCACGGTCACCCCACGTGCCGCAGGCCGGCGGTGATGGGGAGCCCCGAGGCCCGCCAGGCCGGGACCATCGAACTGAGCAGGCCGACGCCCAGGGCGACCCCCACGGCGATGGCCGCCGTGGACCCGCTCACCCGGATGTTGGAGAGGAAGTCCGCCATGGGCGACCGGGCGGCCATGGAGAGCATCCAGTGGGCCAGCCCCACCCCGGTGGCGCCGCCCAACCCCGAGAGGAAGGCCGCCTCCCCCACGAAGAGCGCCAGGACCTGGCCCCGGGTGAAGCCGATGGTCTTGAGGGTGGCCACCTCCCGGACCCGTTCCCGGATGGACATGGCCATGGTGTTGGCGCAGACCAGGATGACGGCGAACATCACGGCGCCGGCGATGGAGAGGATGAAGGCCTTCACGTTCCCCAGCATCTCGATGAAGCCGAGCTGGAACGCTTTCTCCGACTCGGTCTTGGTGGGCTGGGGGGCGTTGTGGAAGGTGTCGTCGATCTCCCGCGCCACCCGGGGCACGGCGGAGGGGCTGCGCGTCAGGATCGCGAACACCCCCGCCTGCCCTTTCGCCCACCGCACCGCCTCCTCCACGTAGGCATGGTCGAAGAGCACGGCCTGGAAGCCGTCGGGCGAGTGGTAGAACCCGCGGATCGTCAATTCCAGGTCCACGGGGAAAATGTTCCGCTGCAGGACGATCCGGTCGCCCACCGACCACCCGTGTTTCTCCGCCAGCTTCCGCTCGGCGATGGCGCCGGAACGGTCCCGTTTCCACGCCGCGAGCTGTTCCGGAGGAATCTCCCACTCCCGGTAAACCTGGCAGATCTCCTCCGGGTCCGTTCCGAACTGGGCGAAGAAGTGCTCGGGGCGGTCGTCGATGTAGCGCCCGCCGAACCAGGTCATGGGCGCCACCGCCGTCACGCCGGGGACGGCCCGGATGCGCTCCCGGTAAGAGGTGGGCAGGAAGAAGGTCAGGGAGATCCGGTGCCGGGTCATGACGCGCTGGGCGGACTCGGCGCTGCCGTCATCCAGGTAGAACCCTCGCCAGACGGCCATCAGCAGGGTGAGCAGGAGCATGGAAAAGCCGAGGCTCAGCACCGTGAGCGCACTCCGCCGCTTGTTGCGGAACGCGTTGCGCAGGGCGAAACCGGTTCGGGTCACTCGTCTCCTCCGGGCGGGCGAAGACGCTATTACACCACAAGGCGCGCCCGGTTCCAATGGGTAACTCTGTGCTCCGGGATCGAACGTGAAAAGGTCTGTGAAACCTTTGGCGGTTCGTGGATATTCTTTGCCTTATCCGTGTCCATCCGTGTTCGTCCGTGGTTCGCTTCCGCCTGGCCCTGACGGTTGGCCGCGACGGAACATCCCGCGCGGATGGGCCTCACCACGCCCCGTTGTGCTCCGACGCGCTCAGGCGGGCGACGATCTCCCGGTTCCGCTCCCCCCGGAGCGCGTCGTCCATGAACAGGGCGTCCCGCGCCCGGAGGATGGCGGGGTGACGGGGGTCCGGGAACACGGCGGCCTCGGTATCCCCTTCGGGCAGCACGGTGTCCACGGCGATGACGCCCCGGAGCGCGTTGGTGAGGAAGACGGCGTCGGCGGACCGCAGCTCGGCGGGCAGCAGGCTCGCCTCCAGGGCCATCCGCGCATCCAGGAGCACCGACCGGGCCACGCCGGGGAGGCAGCCCGACGAGGCGGGCGGGGTCAGGACACGGTCCCCCTGCACCACGAAGAGGTTGGTCCTCCCCCCGTCCGTCATCAGGCCCGTCTCGTTGAGGGCCACGGCGTCGAAGGCGCCTTCGGTTTCCGCCTCCCTCACCAGGAGGAGGTTCTCCAGGTAGGAGAGCGTCTTGAAGGAACGCAGGGGGCTCCGGCTGTTTCGGACGACCTTCCGCGAGATCGTCAGCTTCACCGGCCCCGGCGGTTCCAGGGACTTGGGCTGGAAGAAGAACGTCAGCTTCCCGTCCACGGCCACGAGGCGAAGGGCGCCGCTCCCCGCCCCCGTCCGGTCGAGGAACCCCCGCAGGAACGCCTCGACGGCGGGCCGGGGCGGCAGTTCGGGCATCCCCAGGAAGGCGAGGCCGGCCTCCAGGCGGGCCAGGTGGCGGTCTAAAAAGCACGGGGCCCCCCGCTCGACCCGGAGGGTCTCGAAGAGGCCGTCGCCGTGGCGAAGACCGGAGGCGGGCAATTCGAATCGGGTCTGTTCACTCAGTTCAAGCATCGATGACCTCGGGAAGGGGGAATGGCAAGCTCGAATCGCAATACACGTCCTTTTCGGCCGCAGGCATCGGTCCGCGCCCCGGTTCACATCGTCAGGCACCGGACGATGGAAGCCCCCTTGTGGACGGTTTCCTCGTACTCGTCCCGGGGGTCGGAGTCCCAGACGATGCCGCCGCCCACGCCGAAGCGAAGGAGGCCGTCGGCGACGGTGCAGGTCCGGATCGCGACGTTGAAGTCCATCTGAAGGCCGTCGCCGCTGACCCAGCCGACGGCCCCGGTGTAGACCCCCCGGACCGCCGGCTCGATCTCCCGGATGAAGCGCATGGCGGCCAGTTTCGGGCACCCGGTGATGGACCCGCAGGGGAACATGGCCGCCATCGTTTCCCCGAACCCCGCGCCCGCCCCGGGTTCCCCCGCCACGGTGGCCACCAGGTGGTGGACGTTCGCGAAGCTCTCCAGGCTTGGGAAGGCCTCGACGCGGACGCTCCCCGGGACGCAGAACCGCGACAGGTCGTTGCGGATCAGGTCCACGATCATGGCCAGCTCCGAACGGTTCTTGGGGCAGGCGAGGAGCGCGTCGGCAAGCCGCCGGTCTTCCGCGGAATCGCCGGACCGGGGGGCCGTGCCCTTGATGGGCTGGGAAAAGACGCGGCCGTTCTCCCGGCGCAGGAAGCGCTCCGGGGAAGAGGAGACGATCTGGAAGCGCCGGTCGGCGATGAAGGCGGAGAACGGCGCCGGGTTGGCGTCGAAGAGCCGTCGGGCGAAGATGGGGAGCGCCCCCCGGACCTCCCAGGTTTCCTGGCGGGTGAGGTTCACCTGGTAGACGTCCCCCCGGCGGATGGCGTCTCGGATCGCCTGCACCTTCTCCCCGAACGTGACGTCCGACTCCGTGTCCGAGACCCTCCGGGCAAGGAAGGGGCCCCGCTCCGTCCGGAGGGTTTCGCCGGGGGGGACGTCCACACCCTCCACCCGCCGGTCGAGGGAGTGGAGGGTCCCGGTGACGGCATCCAGGACGTCCACTTTCCCGTAGAGGGCGAAGTGCCGGCGGGGGAGGCCGGCCGGATCCGGGCGGGGGGACGGCAGGTAGCGGGGCTCGAGGTCGTGGGCGTACTCGTAGGACACCCACCCGATCCAGTCCGGGCGGATGGCCGGCGGCGCCCCGCGAACCTCCGGGACCACGGGGCACCGTTGCGGGTCATCGGTCTCCAGGAGCGGCTCCCGCCCCAGGACGGTCCAGCGCGACACGCCGGCGCCGCCCAGCAGCAGGGCGAAGGCGGCATCTCCCCGCCGGTCGAAGAAATCCGCGGGCTCCGCCGCGCAGGGACGGCTCACCCAGTGGTCGATGGCGTGGATCGGCGGCGTCACGGCGGCAAGGACCCCTTTCCCCGGCCCGGTCGCGGCGGGGTGGTCACGGCTTGAACAACCCCGGCCCGGGCCAACTCCGGGCGACGTAGGCGACGATGGCCGCGGCGATCTCCTCGACGCCGTGGCGCGAATTGTTGAAGACGGCGTCGTAGTGCTTCGGGTCGGCGATGTCGGCGTGGAGGCAGTCCCGGATGAACTTCTCCCGGGTCCGCTCGTTCTCCTTCACGTCCTTCTCCGCTTCCTTGCGGCTCATCTCCAGGCGCCGCATGATGGAATTCACCCGGAAGTCGAAGTCGGCCACCAGGCGGAAATGGTAGCAATTCTTCAGGTTCTGGGTGATGATGGCCCCTCCCCGCCCGATAACGATGGCGTTTCCCTTTTCGGAGACCTCCAGGATGTACTTCGGGATGTGCTTGAAGGCCTCCTGGTGGGGCATGTGGCCGGGAAAAAGGAAGGCGAACGAATCGAGCCTGCTGGAGGCGTCCCCGAGGTGGTCCAGCACCTGCATCGAGAGCTTGTCGTCCTGCGCCACCTTTTCCAGCAGGGCCTTGTCGTAGAGGTTCCAGGTCTCGCCGGTCCGGGCGTCGAACAGCTCCTTCAGCCGTTCGGCCAGGATGAACCCCTCGCAGCCGTACTGCCGGGAAAGGGTGACGGTGGGCCGCAGCGGGGGCGGGGCTTCCTTCTTCCGGTGCTTCTCGAGGGAAATCCAGGTGGAGAGTCGCCGGTCGATGGACGGGACAAGGAAGGAGTAGGGTCTGGCCATGCCGCACCTCCCGTTCGGGTTTAGCTATCTTGACTTTACCGCTTTTCCGTCTCCCCGTCAAATGGTACATGATGCGGGCCTGCCGGCATTTCTTTGCGAGCTTGGCGCCTTGGCGGGAAGCTCTGCCTCAGCCGGTGAAGCCCTGGGCGAGGGGAAGACGGCGGCCGGCGCCGAAGGCCTTTTCCGTGACCTTGATGCCGGGCGCGGCCTGACGGCGCTTGTACTCGTTGGCGTCCACCATCCGGGCGACCCGTCGGACCAGGGTCTCGTCGATCCCCTGCGCGGCGATTTCGGCCACGCTCCTGCGTTCTTCCACGTAGAGTTCCAGGACCCGGTCCAGGAGGTCGTAGGGGGGGAGGTCGTCCTGGTCGGTCTGGTCGGGCCTCAGTTCCGCGGAGGGGGCCTTCTCGAGGGTGGAGCGCGGGATGATCTCGCGCTCCCGGTTCACCCAGCGGGAGACCTCGTAGACCCGGGTCTTGAAGAGGTCCGAGATCACGGCGAGCCCGCCGCACATGTCGCCGTAGAGGGTGCAGTAGCCCACCGCCAGCTCGGACTTGTTCCCCGTGCTCAGGACCATGGCGCCCTGCTTGTTGGAAATGGCCATGAGGAGCGTTCCCCGGATCCGGGCCTGGAGGTTCTCCTCGGCGCCGCCGAAGGGCGTCCCGGCGAAGACCGGCGCGAGCTGGCCCAGGAAGGCCTCGTAGACGGGCCCGATGGGGAGGCTCTCGAGGCGGATCCCCAGGTTCCGCGCCAGGTCCGCCGCGTCGGTGAGCGAGGCCGGGGCGTTGAACCGGGAGGGCATGGCCACGCCCAGGACGTTTTCCGCCCCCAGGGCCTCCGCGGCGACACAAGCGGTCAGGGCGGAGTCGATCCCGCCGCTGAGGCCGAGGACGACCTTCCGGAAACCGCACTTGCGGACGTAGTCACGGGTCCCCAGCACCAGGGCCCGGTAGACCTGCTCCGCCTCGCCCGGGAACCCGGGGTCGGGGCCGACGGCGGGCTTTTCCGTGTCCGCCACCACCAGGTCGTCGATGAAGCCGCCGCACTGGGCGAGGACCCGACCCTCGGCATCCACGGCGAAGCCGTGGCCGTCGAAGACGATGTCGTCGTGACCGCCCACCTGGTTGGCCAGCACCACCGGGACGCGGTACTTCCACGCGGCGTGGGCGGCGATGCGCCGGCGGCGCTCGGGTTTCCCCAGGGAGAAGGGGGAGGCGCTGAGGTTGAGAATCAGCCGGGCCCCGCGGGAGACCAGGTCCCGGACGGGGTCGTAGCGATAGAGGGAGTGGGGGAAGAGGTCGGGGTCGTTCCAGAGGTCCTCGCAGATGGTGATCCCGAGGGGGACGCCCCCAAAGTCCACCAGACCGAGGGCCCGCGGGGCGCTCTCGAAGTGGCGGGCCTCGTCGAAGACGTCGTAGGTGGGGAGGAGGCACTTGTGGGTCACGTGCGTCACCTCGCCGTCCGCCATGAAGGCCGCGGAGTTGAAGAACGGTTTCCCGGAGCCCGATTCGTTCCGGGAGATGAACCCCGCCACGACGGCGATCCCGCGGGCCTCGGCCGCGAGCGCCCGGAGGGCCTCCAGGTTCCGGTCGATGAAACCGTGGCGCTCCAGCAGGTCCTTGGCGGGGTAGCCGGACACCGCCAGCTCGGGAAAAACCACCAGCTCGGCGCCGGCGGCCCGGGCCCGGGCCACCCGCTCCGACAGAGCCTTCAGCGTCCCGTTGAAATCCCCGATGAGCGCGTTAAACTGGGCGATGGCGACCTTCATTGTCCGACTCCTTTGAAGCCAGGTCCGACCAGACCCGGCGGTATTCGCCCAGGCGGTGCTTGAACAGGCGGTACTGCACCACGGCGTAGGCGAAGGACCCGAGGGTGAAAACGGGGAGCCACAGGGCCCACCCGACGCTGTTCCGCACCTTCTTCCAGCGGCTCCAGTCCCGGTGGACCTCGTTGCGAACGAGAATGTCCCGCATGTAGCCGAGGTACACCCCCATGGCGTCCCCGAACACGCCGGTGAAGCGCCCGGTGTTCCCGAAGACCTTTCCCTCCCCCCGGCGAACGGCCGCGAGAAACGCCGCGGGTGTCGCCCCGGGGGCCTCGGTCCAGGTGGTGCCCAGCCGGAGGAGGGAGTGGGCGTCCGAGCCGGCCGCCAGGGCGGGTTTCCCCCTTCCGTTGGCCGTGGCGGCGACCCCGTCCATGAAGGCCTGGTTGACCGCCGGCGGGAGGCAGGAGTTGATCCCCTCGCAGACCGGGAACCGGTCCAGGAGGAAGCGCAGGAGCGACGGAGCCCCGGGCCCCCGGGGAAAACCGTAGAAGGGGTGGTTCCACACCCGGAAGAGCCCGCGGTCGTCGAGGTAACCCAGGAGCCGGTCGAGGTCCCGGCGGCGGGACCGGATCTCGTCGTGGTCCTCGGGGGCCATGTCGTAGACGCCCACGTGCAGGGTGTACCCGAAGGTCTCCAGGGGGACCGTGACTTCCTCGGAGATGAAGAAGTCGGGGTCGTCGGGGTGGGCCTCGCGGTACGCCAGGCAACCCGCGATGCTGTTGTGGTCGGTGAGGGTGACGAAGTCCATCCCCCGGGCCTTCGCGGTTCGGCGGATCCGCTCGGGGGTGCTGTAGGAGTCCATCGGCTCCAGCAGTTTGACGTGGTTCGTCTTGCCGCTGTACCAGGAGTGGACGTGGAGATCGCATCGGGCCATGGGCTCCCCCGAACGGCCCATTGTACCGGGAACCGGGACCATTACAATCGAAAAGTGGTTGAGCACCCCGCGGCCGGCGGTCTATAATGGGGGTTACCCTCGAGACGGTGCGGGAGAAGGGGAGTCAACGTGCCGGAAAAGGCCGGTAAGTTCAGGATCATCGACAGGATCGGCGGGGGGGCCCTGGGGACGGTTTTCAAGGGCTTCGACACCGAGGCCGGCCGCTACGTGGCGGTCAAGTTCCTGCACGCCCACCTGTCCCGCACCGGCGAGAACCGCCGCCTCTACCTCAAGTCGGTCATCCCCGCGGTCCGGCTCCACCACCCGCACATCGTCCAGATCCACGACCTGGCGGAGCAGGACCACGACGTCTTCGCGGTCATGGAGCACCTGGACGGGGTGGACCTGCAGTACTTCCTCTCGGCCGCCATCCGGCTCTCCCCCGCCCAGACGGTCAACCTCCTGACCCAGCTGGGCGAAGGCCTGGCCCACGCCCACGCGGAGGGGATCCTCCACCTCGGGCTCAAACCGTCCGACATCCTGGTGCTCAAGAGCGGCAACGTCAAGGTCGTCGACTTCGGCATGGCCGCCGTGGCGTCGGCCCTGCTTCCCGACCCGCTTCAGTGGCCGGTCGCCCGGACCGCCTACCTCTCGCCGGAGCAGGCGTCGGGGGAACGGCCGGGCCCCGCTTCCGACGTGTACGCCGCCGGCTTGATCGCCCTGGAGATGGTCACGGGCCTGACGGCCTTCCGGCGCGCGACGGCCGCCCAGACCCTCGAGGCCGTCCGGGCGGGGGACTCGGCCCCGTTCCTGGCGAAGTGCCCGGAGCCGCTGCGGTCCGTCCTCGCCCGGGCGACCGCCCGGCGCCCCGCCGAGCGCTTCGAGACCGCCGAGGCCCTCCTCCAGGCCTGCCGGGACTTGGCGCGTTCCTTCCTGCAGGACGAGGGGCGGCTGGACGGCGCCGGGGGGGAGGCCGAGGCCGTCCCGGTCCTGGACGAGCCCTACGAGGCGAGGGTGGTCCGGAAGTACCTGCGGGAAGGGAAGGCGGACGCCGCCGACTCCCTGCTGGCCAAGCTCGAGGCGGAGAACCCCGCCCACGGCGTGATCCCGGCTCTCAAGGCCGAGGTGGAACGCCTCAAGCGTCGCAGGCGGTGCGACGACCTGAACAAGATCGGCTCGGAGATGGTGGAGCGGGGGGACTACGACCTCGCCCTGGAGACGTTCAACGAGGTCCTCAAGCTGGACCCCGACCGGGTGGACGCCATCTCCGGCATCCAGAAGGCCCGGCGCCTGCAGAAGGAGCAGCGTTTCCGCGAAAAGATCGAGCCGCTCCTGGCCCAGGCCGCGGCCCACGGCATGGCCGGCCGCTACATCGAAGCCAACGAGGTCTACCGGACCATCCTGGGGCTGGACCCCGAACTGCCGGAAGTCCGCCAGCGGATCGAGGAAAACGAGGGGCGGCTGGCCCGGGATTCCCGGGCCCGGGTCCTGGCGGGGCTGGTCCAGCGGGCCGTCCGCCTGGGGGACATCCCGGCGGCTTTCACCGCCCTGCGGGAGCTGGAGGAGACCGCCCCCGGCGAGCCCCTCGCCCGCGAGTCCTTCGCGTCCGCCTGGAAGATGTTCGCCGAGTCCTTCGAGGAAACCGCCTGTATCCCTTTCAAGGGCGGCGACACCCGGGAGTTCGACCGCTGGTTCGCCCGGGTCGGCGAAGCGCCCGACATCGGGGTCGTGCTCTCCGCCCCCGCTCACCGGGAGGAACGGAACCGCCTGTTGACGGACGCCCGCCGCCTGGTCACCGAGCTGACCCAGAGCCGCCGGCTCACCAGCGCGAAAGCGGCCCTGGACGGCCTGAACTCCCTCTTCCCCGGCCTTCACGCTCTGCGGGAGACCGCCGACGAGGTGGACCAGCAGCTGCGGGCCGAGGAAGACCTCCGCCGCCGGCAGCGGGCCAACGAGCAGCGCCTCGAGGACGGCCTCTCGAGCATCCGGGAGGCGTTGTCGGCCGAGGACGCCGACGGGGCTCACGTCCTCTGGGTGGAACTCAACCGGCTCTTCCCTTCCGACAAGACCCTCTCGAGCCTGCGGCCGGCCATCGACGCCGCCGTGGCCCGTGCCGAGGAGAACCGCTGGGTCGATCTCCAGGTGGAACGGCTCAAGGCGATGCTGGACGCCGAGGAGATGGACAAGGCGCGGGCGCACCTGGAGAACGTGGAGAACAGCCACCCCAAGCGGCCCGAACTCGCGGCCATGCGAAAGCTCCTGGCGGAGAAGGAACGCCTGGTGGCCCAGAAGCTCGAGATCCGGCGGATCCAGGAGGAGATCGTCCGCCACCGCGCTTCCGGCAAGGTCGATGCCGCCCTGGACCTCGTGAAGAAGGCCATCCAGCGTTTCCCCGACGAGGGGTCCTTCTACCCCGCCCTCCAGCAGATCCAGAACGAAAAGGCCCTCCGGGACACGGGAGAGCAGATCGGGGGGGCCCTTCGCGAACTGGCGGACCTCGTCGACCGCAAGCACTTCCTCCGGGCGGGGAGGGTCGCCTTCGAGCTGATCGAGCGATTCCCGGAGAACCCTTCCGCCCTGGAAGGGCAGCAACTGTTCCGGGAACGGCGCCGGGAGTACATCGAGAACGCGGTCCGCTCGGCCCTGTCGTTCTCGGCCAACCGGGTTTTCGACGAAGCGGCGCGAATCCTGGAGCGGGCGCTGGAGGAGTGCCCCGACGCCCTGGACCTGAAAAACGCCTTCGAGGAAGTCCGGGGCGAGGAACAGATCCACAAGCGGATCACCGAGTCGCGCGCCTTCCTGGAACAGCGGAAGTACGACCTGGCGGTGGCCTCTCTCGAGGAGTTCGCCGCGCGTTACCCGGAGAAGGCGGCACTGCTCCGCTGCCTGGAGGAAGCCCGTCGGCTCCGAAACGCCTACGTGGCCGAATCCGTCCGGAGCGCCAACGCTTTCCTGAAGTCCGGGGACACGGCCAAGGCGCTCTCGATCCTCAAGACCGCCGCGGAACGGGTCCCGAACTCCGAGGAGATCGGGCTTAAAATCGAGGACATCGAGTTTCAGCAGTCGGAGTGGGTGAAACAGCGGAAGGCCGAGGAGACCGAGAACCGCGCCATGCTCCGGGACGTGGACCGTTCCCTGGCCGAGGCGCGCCGGCTCGTCTCCCGGGGGAACCCCCTGGGTGCCCTGAAGCTGCTCGGACAGGCGCGGCAGCGATTGCCGAAGTCGTCGGAGCCCCTGGAAGCCCTCGTCCGGGACATCCAGGAACAGATGGACCGGCAGGTTCACCCGCCCGAACCGTCCGGGGTCGGGGCACCGAAAGGCCGTCGCCCCGCCGCGTCCCCCGGGCGACGCCGGTGGGTCCCGGCCGTCATGGTCCTGGTCCTGGCCGTTATCGCCGTCTGGGCCTTTTTCCAGTATATCCGGGTGGGCACGCTCCGGGTCGATCTCGGGAAGGGGGGGGTCGTCACCGCCGTCCAGGATGCCGGGAGCGGGAAGACCGTCCTGACCCCCGGGACCCGGATGCCGCTCTCACTCACCTTGGCGCCGGGGGATTACGTCCTGGTCTGCACGATGCCGGAGATGCCCGGGGTGCTCCTCCGGGAGCCCGTCCGCGTCGAGTTCGGCCGCACCCGGACGGTGACGGTGGTTCCCCTCACGGTGGACCTTCGCCCGGCAGGGACCGTGGAGGAGATCCTCCGTGTCGGGTCGGGCGACCGGCTCCCCTTTCACAACGCCCCCATGCCGCTCCGCGTGCGCCTCCCCGCGGGAAGCTACCAGCTGGTTTTCCGGATCACCGACATCCCCGGGGTCCGCTTCTCCGAATCCGTGGACCTCCGGCCGGGTGAGCCGCTGGTCTTCTCCCCGGCCCTGCTGACCCTCGACCTCCGGCCGGGGGGGCGCGTGACCTCCCTCGTCCGCAAGGACACCGGCACGCCCGTCCCCCTCCAGGATGACGACATGCCCTTCCGGGTCAGCCTCTCTCCCGGGCAATACGCCCTGGAGTGGGAGTTCACGGGGCTGGAGGACCGGCGTTTCCGGGAAGAGCTGGTCCTGAAGGCCGGCGAAAAGAAGCTCCTCGTCAAGGACTCCCCCGAAGCGGCCAAGGGAGGGGGGCCCCTGGCGTCCATCCTCCTGGACAAACCCGAGGAAGCCGCGCTCCTGGTGATCGACCCGAGGCCCTGGGGCAAGGTCGTGGAAGTGGTGAGGCAGGACACCGGGGAGCGCCTGGTCTCGGGGGCGGGCGTGACCCCCTACGCGCTCCGGCTTCCCCCGGGGCTCTACCGGGTGGTGTTCACCCTGTCGGACCACCCGGGCAGGGAGTTCTCCGAGATCGTGAACCTCCCGCCGAAGGGGCGTCACGTCGTCCGGAAAATGTCCCCGCTGCTCGAGGCCCGGATGGAATCCCTCGTGGAGGGGCTCCTGAAGTGATCCCCGCCGGTCCGGGGGTGTGGCGGGGCATCCCCCGGGCTAGACGTCGGGCTTCCCGTTCACCCGGGCCGCCCCGTTCGCCTTTTCACCGGAGAAGAAGGTGTCCACGCACTCCGGGCAGAGCCCGTGGGTGAACTTGAAGGGGGTCCGCCGCTCGAGGAACTCTTCCATGGTCTCCCAGTAATCGTCCCGGACACGGAACTTCTTGCACCCCGCGCAGACCGGCAGCAGGCCCCGCTGCCGCACGCTCTCGTCCAGGGACTCCAGCAGGGCGCGGTTGGTCTGCTCCAGTTCCCGGACCTGGTTCTCGAGATGCCGGGTCCGCTCCTCCACGAGGGCGTCGAGGCTCTTCCGCGTCTCATCCGCCTCCCGGAGCGGGAGGCTTTCCCCCACGCCCGTGCGCGGGTCCGGGACCGAGTTGTGAATGTGCTCGATGGACCACGCCCCGGCCTCCCTGGACAGGACGAAGCTCGTCCGCATCTCCCGGACCTCGACGGGGACCCCGTTGATCGTCGCCGTCAGCGCGATCAGGAAGATGACCGTCGCCGAGGCGGGGGAGGGGCTTTCCGCGTGGCAGAGGGATTCCTGGAGCTTCACGGGCCCGGTGACCTGGCTGAAGTCGCGCAGGAAAAAGGAGCGAACCGCTTCGAAACCGACGGCGACCTCGTCCGGGGAAGACCCCAGGAGGGTGACGCGGGGCGAGAGCAGGGAGAGGATCCGAACGTCCCGGTTTTCGGCGTGGCGGAGAAACTGCCGGCAACACTCGAGGGCCTGGCGCTGTCTCCGGCGGATGGCGTTTTCGGTTTTCACGGTGCTCATGGCATATCCCCTCCCCGGCTGCCTAAATGCAACCGATAATCATTTGATTTTAATAAAGCAGGGATGAAAAGCAAGCCCGTTTTCCGTTTGACGTGACCGCTGCCACAATCCGGCCCTCCGCAACCCTGCGGACCTTAAGGATCTGTTCCTTTCTTCCCTTTTCTTCGTTCGTGTGGTTCGTGTGGCTCGTGGTTCAAAAAGGCTGTTAGCGGTTTAGGCTGAAGGGATTCAGGGCCTGGCCCGATGAATCGTGAAGGCCCTTAACCTCATGCCCCGGTCCCGAAATCCCGTTCGAGTGTTCCGTGCATTTCGTGGTTCCATCCCGCTCGACACGCCGGCGTCCGGGGTCCGGACCCGGCGGTCTCCCCGCGCATTTCGGGGTCAGTTTCACGGTTCACCCGGCATGGGTGTTTCCAACCGTCGGCCGTTGGTGTATAATGGCGTTCCCGAACCCACCGGAACCCTGCCGGCCGGGGCCGTCCGAATCCCGGGAAGGAGTTGGAATGACCACGCGGAGCACAAACAGCCGGATCGTGACCGGGGAGGGCGCTCTCTCCGTCGACGGGCCCTGCCCCGGGCCAGACCGTCCACCCCGGGCGTGACCATGAGCGACACGGGCCTCCGAGACCTCATCCGGGAAATCGTGGAGCGGGAGCTCAAAGGGCTTTCCGCCCCGGCGCCGCCCGCGGAACCCTCACCCGCCC
>JAGNHB010000078.1 GCA_018001935.1 Acidobacteriota bacterium | reverse complement strand
GCCGCCTTCTGCCGCCCCCCGCCGCCCTCAGCCGCCACCCGCCGCCTTCTGCCGGCCCCCGCCGCCCGTTGTCACCTGCCCGCCATGGCCCGCCTCCACGCCCTGCTCGCGCGCCAAGCCCGCCTCTCCGCGCCCGCCATGAGCCCCTCTGCTAACCCGTTGGTTTGTCTGTTCTTTTGGTCCTTTTGGTCCTTTGGGTCCCTTCGTCCTTTCGCCGCTCCCCTTTTCCCCCTTCCGAAAGGCGCACGGCTTGCGTTGAGGCCGCGCCGCTCCGGCGGCCTGCGCGGCGCGGGCAAAGCGGCGCTCCGGCAGCCTTCGCGCCGCACTCCACGGGCGCACTCCCCGCCCCGGCAGCCTTCGCGGTAACAAAAAGTTACATCCCTTCCCGGCTCCCGGGGAAGGAGCCCGGGTTCAACCCCAGCAACGTCAGCATTTTTTCGAATCCGGGCTCTCAGGCATCGAATTTGCATACATCTTGTCGACTTCGCGCAAGGAGGCACAAATGAAAAGACCGGCGCGCAGGTTCAACCGAAAGGGTCTCTCCCTCATCACCGCCCTGGTCGCCATGGTGATCCTCTCCGTGGCCATGCTGGGCGTGGCGGACGTTTTCCTGCGGTCGCTCCGCAACAACGGCACCGCGGCGAGCGTCACCGGCCTGTCCCAGTTGTCCGGCCGTATCACCGAGATGATGATGCTCCTGCCCGACGACAGCCCGCTGCTGCAGCCGGGCACCATCGACCCGGAGACGCAGCTCGGGCTGACCACCTCCGGCCCCGGCATGCAGTACGACAAGGCGCTGTACAATGCCGTGGCCGTCGTGACCGACTCGGGGCTGACCAACCCCAGCGGGGGCAGCCTGCGGCTCGTCCGGGTCGAGGTCCGGGTGAAGTACACCACCACCTACGCCGCAACGCTCGGCGCCGACCCCAACATCGCGGGGGTGACGGTGGTCACCTTCCGGTACCGCAGCAACTGAGCAAGGAGGCACCATGAACACCACGACCCCGTCCCGACCCCGCCGCTCCTCCCGCGGGTTCTCCCTGGTGGAGGCCATCATCACCCTCCTCCTGGTCTCCATCATCATCGTCGCCGCCACGGCGGCCTTCGTGCAGAACCAGCGCGTCACCACGTCGGAGGTGCTCCGGGCCACCCTGCGGTCGAACCTGCGCTACGCCGTCAACGCGATGGCCGGCGACCTGCGCGCCATCGGGGCCTTCAGCAAGTGGTCCCAGATCTCGGCGGTGGGCGCCTACGCCTTCTCCATGCTGGAGTGCACCAACACCAACTGGACGCCCTTCGCCTCGGCGGGGTCCAACCTGGGGCAGTACACCGGCTACGACGCCGGCCTCCCCGACCGGGTCCGCATCGCCGACCCCGACATCATCAACGACGCCCGCCTCTACGCCGACTACAACCCGCCCTCCTCCCAGATCAAGTCCATCAAGCTGACCGGGGCCCAGTTCGAGGAGGGCGACCTGCTAATCATCACCGACGCGAACCTCGTGGGCAACCCGCTGGACCCCAATGCCGCCATCCACGCCGACCTGCTGGTCCCCACCACCATCCAGAACCCCACCACGGGAAACCCCTTCACCGAGATCACCATCAACCCGGGGAACACGAGCGGCGGCATCAACCCGCCCAACGGCCTGAGCTACCCGTACCCCTCCGGTTCCGTCCTGTACAAGATCCGGATCTGGGAGTACTTCATCGACGCGAGCCTGGCCGACGGCATCCCGCGGCTCTACCGGCGCGAGGTGCGCTCCGTCAACTCCTACCCCGAGCTGGTGGCCGAGTACGTGGAGGACCTCCAGGTCGCCCTCTGGCTCGACACCAACAACAACGGGGTCATGGAGGCCTCGGAGTGGATGAACAGCAACTTCCAGAACCTCATCGCCAACAAGAGCCAGCTGGCCTTTCTCCGGGGGATGCGGATCACCCTGGTGGGGCGAACCCCCATGGTCCCCGAGGCCATCGCGGGCCGCAACATCGGCGGGAGCATCTACTACCAGCGCCCCGCCATCGAGGACCGGGCCGCCGGCGTCGTCAGCGGCGCCCCGATGTACCGCGAGGTGTACCAGGAGATCGTCTACCTGCGCAACATGCGCCCCCCGCAGAGCTGACGCGGCGCGCAACGACCCCCAAGGAGGAAACCCATGTCGAACCGAATCCCGAAACCCAACCGGCGGGGCGTGGCCATGGTCATCGTGCTCCTCATCATCATGGCCCTCTCCCTGCTGGCTTCCGGAGTGATCCTCATCACCACCACGGAGGTCTTCGTCACCCGCAACGAGGCCTTCGGCCGCGAGGCCTTCCACACCGCCGAGGCGGGGCTGGCCCACGCCCAGCGGCTCCTGCGATCCCTCAGCAACAAGGACCAGATCACCGCCATGTACCAGGCGGCGGGGGGCCAGACCGGCGTCCCCATCTACCGTGGCGCGGTCCTCGGCTACAAGTTCACCAACCTCTCCCTCTCCAGCCCCGTGCACGTGATCGGCGTGCTGGACGCTTCGCACCGCTACGAACTCTACATCCAGAACAACGACCCCACCGAGGTGGACGGCACCGGCAAGCCGATCGAGGCGGACGGGATCTTCATGATCCGCAGCATCGGCTACGCGAACTACACCGGCGGGGGGTACAGCACCGGGGTGAACGCCCGGGCGATCCCCGCCTCGCGGCGCATCCTCGAGCAGGAGTTCATGGTGAAGATGCCCATGATGGACACCACCATCGACTCCTTCGGGGGCGGGTCGGGCAACATCAGTTCCCAGCGGACGTTTTAACCGAGGAGGCAACCATGAAGATCATCCGCTTCGTTTCGCTCTGCATCGCGCTGGCCGCCCTGGCCGCCCTGGCCCCCGCCCAGGACGGGCAGAACCAGCCCGTCTACGACCCGAACGACCCCGTCGGCCGGGTGCTCCCACCCAACCTCCACTTCCTGGTGGACACCTCGGGGTCCATGTCCTGCGCCCCCAACGGCGCCAGCGGCGGGCAGTGCTCCAATTTCGACCTGCTGGGCTGGAACTCCGCCTCCAAGATCTACATCACCAAGCGGGCCATCACGGGGCTGATGTCGCGCAACACCATCCGCGCCCGGTGGTCGCTGTGGATCTACTGCAACACCTCGTCCAACCGGGTGAGCTACCGCTCCATCGCGGGCAACTACAGAGCCTCCGGCAAACCCACCACCGCGCTCTACCAGACGACGTCCCCCGTCTACGACACCTGGGTCTTCGCCCGGAACAACTGTACCACCGGCACCAACCGCGACCGGATGCTCACCCCCATCTACCACGTCCCGGGGACCACCACCGCGGTGGACCCCGACCCCGAGCAGTGGTTCAAGTCCAGCGTGGACGCCGGCTACGACAACCGGCCGGACATCCGGAACTGGTGCGACCGGGTGTGGGCCCGCACCCCGCCGGCGGCCGTCACCTGCGGTAGCACGGGGACCCCTTTCCTGACCGAGTTCGACGCGTACGGCAACACCCCCATCGGCTACTCCATGCAGTCGATGCTCATGTACGTCATGGGGAAGAACCTCGGGGGCGGCAACCAGCTCCCCTACTGCTACAACATCGCCACCGACAGCATGTACTCCCTCAGCCCCACCGAGGCGCAGCTGGACCGCTACGCGGCGTGCCGCGAGAACGACATACTGCTCCTGACCGACGGGGTGAGCAACTGCGGGACCGGCCCCACCACCGCCGCGGCGACCCTCTGGAACACCCACAAGATGAAGACCTTCGTCGTCGGGTTCGGCATGCAGTCCGCCGGCGACAAGGCCACCCTCAACACCATCGCCGTGGCGGGCGGCACCAACCAGGCCTACTTCGCCGACAACGAGGCCCAGCTCCTCGAGGCCCTCATGAACGCCATCGGGCAGACGGGCACCGAGATCAGCGGCGACAGCGAGCCGATCCTCGGCTTCGTCCCGCCCAACGCCCGCACCTGGCCGGCCACCATGCCGGCCAACGTCAAGATGCAGAACGTGGTCTACAAGGCCGGGACGACTTTCGCCCCCACCTTCTCCGGTCACCTCCGGGCCTTCCAGGCCCTGACGGTGAACGCCTCCGACCCCAACAACAAGATCGACTTCCTCACCGACTTCTCCCGCAACTCCCCGTACAAGCTGTGGGACGCCGCCGACGTCCTCCTGGCCGACATCTCCGCGGACCCCGACGCGCGGAAGGTCTACTTCTCCGACGCCGGCAACAACGTGCTGGAGTTCACCACGCAGAAGCGGTCCCAGATCCGCTCGCTCACGGGCCTGAGCGCCCTGAGCAACACGGAGATGGACCAGTTCATCAACTACGTCCGGCGGATGCCCCTGGGCCCCATCACCTTCTGCACCCCGGTCTTCATCGGCCCGCCGAACCCCGACGCCTTCAGCACCGCCGAGTACCAGACCTGGGCCAAGAGCGAGACCCTGAAGAACCGCTGCCCCATGATCCTCATGGGGGCCAACGACGGGATGATCCACTGCTTCTCGGCGGTCACGGGCAAGGAGATCTGGGCGCTGATCCCCTACGCTTTCCTGAAGGGCGACGCCTCCACGACGCCCAAGCTCTACCGCGAACTCTACGGGAGCGGCAACTTCGCCAACCAGGGCCAGCCGGACGTCTACGGCGCCCGCATCTACAACCGGCGGCCCCACTACTACTACGTCGCGTCCCCCCTCAAGGCGGCCACGCTGCGGAAGAACCTGACCTCCAACCCCTGGCGGACCTACTGCATGTTCGGCCTGGGCGGCGGGGGCGAGGAGTACTACTGCCTCGACGTCACCAGCGCCATCGGCGCCACCGGGTCCCCTGACGCCTTCACCCCGCCCACCGTCGCCTGGCGTTTCAGCGGCTCCGTGTCCAAGCCCTGCGGCGAGACCTGGTCGGTCCCCGCCATCGGCCAGTTCGGGCCCCCCGTCGGCGGGTACCCCCACGGCCGCTGGATCGCCGCCGTCGGCTCCGGCTTCGACCTGAAGCCCCCGTCCGAGCCCGGCAAGGGCAAGACCCTCTGGTTCTTGGACCTGGACACGGGGGCCACCATCAAGCAGTGGGACCTCAACGACGGCTCCACCACCATCTTCGGCGCGGACGCCACCAAGCTGGTCTCCTCGGTGGCCAACTGCCTCTTCGCCCCCCCGGTCATGTTCGATTCGCCCTCCGACAATGACAGTTTCGTCGACTCCATCTACTTCGGCGATTACAAGGGGCACCTCTACAAGATCGACGTGGACGCCGCCAACCCCGCCAACTCCACCTTCGGCCTCTTCTTCACCAACAAGAACGGCACCCCCATCTACTGCAACCCCGACGTGGCCGAGTTCAGCGTCACCGGCGTCGGCAAGCGCACCCTCGTCACCTTCTCGGAGTACGGCGCCCCCGTCGACCTCGACGCGGCGCCGGTGGTCTACGCCAACCGCCTGCCGGGGGTCTACTACTGCCTGGTGGACGAGAACTGCGGGAGCGGCAACGTGCTGGCCGGCGACCTCGCCGTGTCCTCGGGGACCTCGTCCTCCTTCTCCCTGACGGGCACCGGCAAGGGCTTCTATTTCCAGATGCCCAGCGCCTCGGAAGGGGAGAGCACCTTCTTCCGGCCCACCGTCTTCGCCCAGCAGGTGGGGACCCAGGTGAAGTTCTGGATGGCCGGGACCTCCTACAAGTTCTTCCCCAACGCCACCCCCGGGATCACCTGCGACCCCGTCAACCACACGGTGGGCGGCGGCAAGTCGTCGGCCTACGTCCTCGACCTCTACAACGGCGCCTACTTCCCCAGCGGGCAGCCCACCGACCTGGGCATCGGCGGCGTCTTCTACGGGCGCGCCTCCGCCTTCCACAAGGGGGCCCGCGGCGAGGGCTGGGTGGACGTGGGGACCGGGGACATGAAGGGTTTCGGCTACTCGTCCACGTCCGGCGCCTTCAGCGAGTTCGGGGCGGGCAACCTGACCTACGACATGAACCCCACGCAGGCTGTCCAGGTCCTGAACCAGTACTGGCGCGAGCTGCACTGAGCCCGGGGCGGGCGGCCCCCGCCGCCCGCCTCCCTGATCACGAGAGGTTCGATCATGAAGCGTAAACGATGGGCACTGCCCCTCCTCCTGGTGACGGCCCTGTTCGCCGCACTGGGCGTCATCCGGTCCGGGGCGCAGGACAAGCCGCCCTCCCGGCCGGAAGCCACCCTGGACACGCGGGACCTGGTCCAGCGGATCGAGGTGGTGAAACAGCAGTCCGCCGCCGAGGCGGCAAAGAAGACGGAGACGTCCACTCCGGCGCCCGCGGAAACCGCGGCGGAGGGGCCCGCCCTCCTGGAGAAAACCCGGAACGCCATCCGGCCCTGGTTCAATCCCAACCTGGGCCCCGACGCCGACAAGGCGATGAAGGACATCGCCGAACTCTACGCCGCCTTCCGGGAGTCGGAGAAGAAGATCATCGCCCTCCGCGACCGCCTGTACACCCCCGCCCTCGAGGAGTACAACCGCGCGGGGACCGACGCGCAGCGGGCCGCCGCCCAGGCCCGGCTGGAGAAGGCCCAGGCGGAGTTCGACAAGGTCAGCCCCGAGGTCGAGACGCGCCGCACGGCCTTCGCCACGGCCCTGGACCTGGCGGGCAAAGCCGGGATCCTCTCGAGCCAGGGGAAGCAGGTGGTCGAGAACTTCGGCGACTCCATCCCCCGCAAACCGAAAGCGTTCAGCGGGTCCTGAGCGCCGCTCACCCCGCGAAGCCTCACCGGCGCCCCCGCGGGCGCCGGTTTTTTTTCGGGCGGCGCCCCGGGGGGCCGCGCCGGGGGAAAGGCGTTGTCCCGCCCGGGTTTTTCTGCTATCGTGAACCCGCGGGAGGCGTCGCGCCCCGCGAGACCCCTCGGCGAAACCCGGCGCCCCGTCGGGCCGACAGGAGCGGATGGGAAGGAAACCGCTGCACGTCCGGATTCTCTACGGCCTGGCCCTCGGCGCCCTGGCGGGGGTGGCCGCCAACCTCCTCGCCGCCCGGCTGCCGGGCGCCGCCGAGCGGGTCGACGCCCTGGTCCGCTACGTGACGGTGCCCGCGGGGCAGGTTTTCCTGCGCCTCCTCTTCATGACCGTGGTCCCCCTGGTCCTGTCCACCCTGGCGGTCGGGGTGGCCAAGCTCGGCGACACGAAGCGCATCGGCCGGATCGGCCTCAAGACCCTGCTCATCTTCCTGGGGACCACCGCCGCGGGGGTGGTCACGGGGCTGGTCCTGGTGAACCTGGTCCGCCCCGGGGACGGCTTCGACCCCGCCGTGCAGCAGCGGCTCCTGGACGAGTACCGGGGCACCCTGACGGAGACCGCGAAGGGGTTTTCGGCCCGGGACGCCACCGTGGGCGACCTGCTCGTCCGGATCATCCCCCGCAACCCCTTCGCCGCCATGGTGGAGGGCGACATGCTGGCGGTGATCTTCTTCGCCCTCGTGCTGGGGATCGCCCTCACCCGGGTGAAACCCGACAAGGCGCGCCCCGTCCTCTCCTTCCTGGAGAGCCTCTCGGAGGTCATGATCACCTTGGTGGGCTTCATCATGAAGCTCGCCCCGCTGGCGGTGCCCGCCCTGATCTTCAGCGTGACCGCCCGCTTCGGCCTCCCCGTTCTCCAGAAGCTCTCGGTCTACGTGGCGACGGTCTTCGCCGGCTACGTCCTCTTCCAGTTCGGGTTCTTCGGCCTGGTGGCCCGCTTCGGGGCCCGGGTGAGCCCCGTGCGCTTCTTCCGGAAGATCACCGTGGTGATGGTGACGGCCTTCTCCACCAGTTCCAGCAACGCCACGCTCCCCACCACCCTCAAGGTGACCGAGGAGGAGCTGGGCGTCTCGCCGGACCTCGCGGGTTTCGTCCTTCCCCTCGGCGCCACCCTCAACATGAACGGCACGGCCCTCTACGAGGGGGTGACCGTCCTCTTCCTGGCCCAGGTGTTCGGGATCACCCTCACCCTGGGCCAGCAGGCGCTGGTGGTGCTGCTGGCGGTCCTGATGGCCGTCGGCACGGCGGGGGTCCCGGGGGCCTCGCTCCCCATGATCATGATGGTGCTCTCCACCGTGGGCGTGCCCCCCGACGCGATCGCCATGATCCTCGGCGTGGACCGCCTCCTCGACATGGGCCGCACCGTCCTCAACGTGACGGGCGACATCACCGCCACGCTGTGGGTGGCGCGGATGGAAGGGCGGGAGGGGCGGCTGCCGGGATGACGGCAGTCTTTGAAAAAAGAGAATTGACGACCCCGCAAGAAGTCCTGTTTTGCCCGCGAATCACGCGAAAGAACGCGAATCAGAAATCAATAATCATTAGATATTATTCGTGTTATAAATTCGCGTAAATTCGTGTTATTCACGGGAAATCCCCCTTTCGCGACTTTTTGCGGGCGCCGGTCCTGATCCGGATCTCGCAAAAGCGCAAAGCACGCAGAGAAAAGCGGATCGCCAGGGATGCGGCCGAAGGGTCCGGAAGCTCGCCTCGTTGGGGGCCGCGCCGCTCCGGCGGCCTGCGCGGCGCGGGCAAAGCGGCGCTCCGGCGGCCTTCGCGCCGCACTCCGCAGACGCGGTCACCGCCCCGGCGGCCTGCGCGCCGCACTCCGCAGACGCGATCAGCGCCCCGTTTGCCGGCGCAGCGCGATCAGTGCAGGTGGCTCGCGCGCACGTGGTCCAGCGCTTCGTCGCGCGTGGTGAGACGCCCCTCGAGCTGGAGGTCCTCCAGTTCGGACAGGATCGCCTTGAAGCGCGGGCCCGGGGTCAGCCCCAGTGCGATCAGGTCGTCGCCCCCCAGGAGGGGCGGGGGGCGGAGCGCCTCGGCGCCCAGTTCGGCCAGGCGCTCGGCGCAGAAGGCGTGGTGGGAGAGGTCCCGGTGCGAGGCCAGGCAGTCGAGGCGGTGCAGTTCGAGGTGGGCCCCGAAATCGCTCATCCGGAGGAAGCGCTTGAGGGTGGACGGGCGCATCTGTTTCACGTGGATGAACCGGAGGTGTTCGCGGACGAGGGCCTCGACGGTCTCGGTCTCCGCCCGGCTGAACTTCAGCCGCTCCAGGATGCGCCGGGCCATCCGCGCGCCGGTCTCGGGGTGGCCGTCGAAGCGGATCCGGTCGGCGGCCTCGCGGTAGGTGGGCGGCTTCCCCACGTCGTGCAGGAGGATCCCCAGGGCCAGTTCCGTGGTGAGGGGGTAGACCGCGTGGTCGTACATCAGGCAGGTGTGGGTGAAGACGTCCCCCTCGGGGTGGAAGGCCTCGGGCTGATTCACCCCCGCCATGGCGGCGGCCTCGGGCAGGATCACCGCCAGGACCCCCGCTTCGAGGAAGAGGCGCAGGGCCCGCCCCGCGCCCGGCCGGGTGAGGGACTTGACCAGCTCGTCCCGGATGCGCTCCCGGGAGATCCGCGTGAGCGTGCCGGCCCGGTTCCGGATGGCGGACCAGGTGGCGGGGTCGATCCCGAAGTCGAGCCGCGCGGCGAACCGGATCGCCCGCAGGATCCGCAGGTGGTCCTCGGCGAAGCGGTCCTCCGGGTTGCCGATGGCGCGGATGACGCGGGCGCGGATGTCCGCGGCGCCGCCCACGAAATCGAGGAGCCGGTCTTCCAGCGGGTCGTAGAAGAGGCCGTTCAAGGTGAAGTCCCGGCGCGCCGCGTCTTCCTCGGGCGTGGTGTAGCTCACGCGGACGGGCCGGCGCCCGTCGAGGTAGGCGTCGTCGCTCCGGAAGGTGGCCACCTCGAAGGGGTGGCCGTCCTCGACGACGATGACCACCCCGAAGTTGACCCCCACGGCGGCGTGCCGGGGGAAGAGCCGCATCACCGCGTCGGGCGGGGCGGCGGTGGCGATGTCGATGTCCGCCTCGTGCGCCCGCCCCATGAGGGCGTCCCGCACGACGCCCCCGGCCAGGAGCGCGGCGTAGCCGTTGTCCCGGAGCCGGCGGACGATGCGCACCGCCGTCTCGTAACGGGGGGAGTCGATCCGGAGTTCAGCGGGCATCGGGTGCCCCCGAAGCCCGTCGGAAGGTCTCCTCGATGCGCCGGCGCATCTCGTCCATCAGCCGGTCGGCGTCCCGGGAGGACGCCCCCGCCGCGTCGAGGGGCTCGCCCACGGCGAGGGAGACCTTCCCGGACCGCAGGTCGGAGGACCCCTTGGGGAGGACCTGCCGGCTCCCGGCGATGGCGACGGGCACGAGGAGGGCGCCCGAGAAGGTCCCCAGGAGGAAGCCGCCCTTCTTGAACTCCTGCAGGTGACCGTCCTCGCTGCGGGTCCCCTCGGGGAACACCAGCACCGAGACCCCGCCCCGGATTTTCTCGGCGGCGTCCCGCAGGCTGCGGACGGCCTTCCGGGGGTCCTCGCGGTGGATGGGGATGTGGCGGCAACGGCGGAGGTACCACCCCAGGAAGGGGATCCGGAAGAGGGACTCCTTGGCGAGGAAGCGGAACGGGATCGGGAGCGCGGTGAGCAGGATGGGGATGTCCATGTTGCTCTGGTGGTTGCTCATGAGGATGCAGGGGCGGTCCGCCGGGAGCCTCCCGAGCCCCTCCGCCCGCCACCGGACCCCGGAGACCCGCAGGATGAAACGGGCCCACAACCGCGCGCAGCCGTGCTGGAGCCTCCCTTTTCCGGAGAGGAGGGTCGAGAGCACGGCCAGGGTGGACATGACGACGGTCATGAGGGCGATGGCGGGGATCGCCCAGTATTTGCGAAGGCTCATGGCGTCTCCTCGAACACGGCGGCCCCGGGGCCGCAAAAAGACACTATAGCCTACGGGGGGAGGTTCCGCAAGCGCGGGGCGGCCGTCGCTCCCGAACTCCGTCAGGAGTTCAATCTGTGTAACAGCTCTTTCATTGCCGGTGTCCTGACCCGGATAATCCGGGAAAAAACCACGGATGAACACGGATGGACACGGATGGACACGGATGTACCGGATCATTCGGACACTCCAGAATATAAAGCAGGCGGTCTCAAGCTCTCGCAAAGGCGCAAAGACGCCAAGCCTCGCAAAGCCGGAAGCGGAAAAGGGGGATTCCTTTGCGAGGCTTTGCGTCCGGACGTCTTTGCGAGAGACCGGATACGTCGATTCCGGACCCGGATCGGCACAAGCGGGGCATTTTAGCCCCGGGGCATGCCGGACGACGCTGCCGGGATTCCCTCCTCCGTCCCCGCATCGGGTTTCCCCGCTCTGAAAGCGGTGGGAGCCCAACGTCGATCTCAAATCTTGCTAATTTGCCAAAGATCTTACTTCGAAGGGACTACGCTTTTTCCGGGACTTCGCCCGGTAAAAGTGGCCTGGGAAGGCAACCGGAAACGACAACATGTTGGTAAGAACGCAGCCGCGAAAGTGCCTAATAGCGCTTTTCCGCGGCCGGCGGGTCCGGGGGAAGGGCGCCGGGGGCGGCGTTGCCGGCGCGGGAGAGGCGGGACCAGGCGTCGAGGAGGTTCCGGACCAGCGCGAGGACCTCGTCCACGATCTCGACGGAATTCCGGAGGTTGGCCTCCATCAAGCGCTTCTGGCAGTAGTCGTAGAGCCCCGCGAGGTGCAGGGCGACCTCCCCCCCCTTCTCCAGGTTGAGGCAGAACTGGAGTTCGGCCATGAACCGGCTCGCCCGGTTCAGCGCGTTGGTCTTCTTCTCGACCTGGAAGGCCTGCATGGCGATGCGGCCTTCCACCAGGAAGTGGATGATCCCTTCGTAGACGATGACCACCATCTCGAGCGGCGTGGCGGTCCGGAGCCTGCTTTCCATGTGTTCGCGAGCGGTGCCGTTCATGGGTCCCCCCGGCAAGGTTGCGCCCATTTCAGGGCCGGTTTTCGGGTAGCACGCTTCGCGGCCACTGGAACAGGACCAGGGTTTCCGCCATCTTCAGGTTGGCCTGGGCGGCCGTGGAAAGACCGGGGTGCCCCGTCATGAGCCGGACGGCTTCCGCCGCGGTCTTCCTCGCGGAGGCCGGGTCGCCGACCGCGGGGACTTCCGCGGCCTTCTCGGCGGACTGGGCCAGGAGGACCTCCTGGGAGGCGCCCAGGCAGGCGATGAACCGGGCGGCTTTGGCGCGGTGGCGGTTGATGGCGGCCAGGGCCCCGTCGAGGTTCTCCAGTTCGACGGGGGCGTCGGCCAGGTCGAAGATCCCGGCGCTGAGCCCCATGTCCGCGGGGGAGAGGAACCACCGCGTGGTGTCCACCGAGATGGCCCGGGAGTGGGGCGCATCGCCGATGTTGACCCGGAGGACCGTTCCGAAGACGTCGATGCCGTTGTAGAGGGTGTTGCTCTCGAAGCGGCCGATCTCGTGCCGGATCCGGGCGTACTCCAGGTTGACCACGGGCAGGTGGGAGACGTCCCCCGTGGTGAGGGCCTCCCGGAGCAGATCGATGGCCCGCTGGAGGACCCGGGTGATCCGGGCCATGGCGTCGTCCGCCGTCTGCAGGTAACCGATGCCGTCGGCGATGTTGCGGCACACCTGGTTGGTGGACAGGATTTTCGAACGCTCCCCGCTCCGCTCCGGCAGGGTGGACTGTCCCGGGCGCCGGTGCGACCCGACGGACCCGACGGGGGAGATGCGGTCCAGGAGTTCCCCGCGGTGGTTCTCGTCGGGGGCACAGTCCCGACGGGACGTGAACCCGGTCAGGTTGTTGAGGCTGCTGAAAGACATGGCCTTCCCCCCGCTCCCTGCCCGCACGTGACATCGTCGAGGAAATTATCGGTCAATCCGGCCGAAACGCCAAGTAAAAAGTTCCGCCGAAACGGGCGGAAATCGAAGTCGGCGGGGAAGGGGCCCGGCGGGGGGACGCCGGGGTGAAACCCGGTCCGGGCGGGGGGGCTACTCCGGCCGGAAGGATCGCCCCAGGCCGGCGGGGGGCTGCCAGTGCGTGAGTCGCCCGAGGCGGCGGCAGAGGCGGCGGGCGGGCCCCGGGAGGCGCCGGGAAAACCGGAGGAGGGCCTCCGAACCCGCGAGGTTCACCAGCACCATCATGCCGATCATGAGCGGGAAGGGGATCACGGAGAACACCTGGGAGGGGAAACCGGACAGGGAGGGCTGCAGGGCGATCCCCAGCCACTGCACGAAGGCGAACACCCAGGCCCCGGCCAGGGCGCGGACGGGGTGCCAGCCCCCGAAGACCGTCAGCGCCAGGGCGATCCAGCCGATGCCGTCGAGCCCGGAGAGGGGGCCCTTCCAGCCGGGCTTGAGGGAGAGGGCGTAAACGGGGCCCGCCAGGCCGGCCAGGGCCCCGCCCGCCAGGGCCGCGAGCAGGCGGACCCGGCGGACGCCGATCCCCCGCGCGTGGGCCGCCCGCGGGTTTTCGCCGACACAGCGGACCGCCAGGCCGGGCCGGGTGTGGAGCAGCCAGCCTGAAACCAGGAGGATCAGCCCGTACCCGGCGTAGGTCGCCAGGTCGTGGCTGAAGAGGAGGGGGCCGACCACGGGGAGCTCGCACAGCCCCGGCACGGGCCACCCCGGCACCTGCGGCCCGGTCTGGCCCAGCAGGGGCGCCCCGACGAAGTAGGCGACGTCCTTGAAGAGGAAGGTGAGCACGCAGCCGGCCGCCAGCGGGGACCGGCGGAGGAAATCCCCGAGCCACGCGGCCAGCGCGCCCGAGGCGGCCCCCACCAGCGCCCCGGCCAGGAATCCGGCGGCGAGGCTGCCGGTGGCCCGGGCCGCGGCGAAGGCGGTGAACGCCGAGAGGATCACGGTCCCGTTCAGGGAGAGGTTCACCACCCCGGCCCGCTCGCCGACCGTTTCCCCGACGGCGGCGAGCGCCACCGGGACGGCCTGGGCCGTGGCTGCCGCCAGCCCGTCGAGCAGGTTCAGGGCGTCCATACGGCGCCTCCCGGCTCGGGGGTGCGCTCCGCCCGGCGCTGCCGTATCCCCACGCCGGCCATGACGGTGAGGACCACGGCCCCGGTGAGCACGCCGGCGAAGGTGGAGTCCAGCTGGAAAACGATGGGGAGCCGAACGGCGCCCACGTTGGCGGCCGCGAAGAAGAAGGCGGCCCCGAGCGCGGGGAGGGGGCGGTAGGCGGCGAGGATCGCCACCAGGAGGCCCTGGTAGCCGTACCCGCCCGAGATGGCGGGGATCAGCTTGTGGTGGACCACGGTCACCTGGAGGGCCCCCAGCAGGCCCCCCGCGGCCCCGCAGAGCGCCAGGGACGCCTGGAGGTGGAACGCGCTGTCCAGCCCGAGGCGGTCCGCGGCCCGGGCGTTGATCCCGACGGCCCGGAGCCGGAGGCCGAACCGCGTCCGGTACAGGAGGACCAGGGCGAGGGTGAACACCACGGCCCCGAAGGCCAGGGTCCAGGGGCTCAGGCCGGTCCCGGGGAACGTCGGGAGGGAGAAGGCGTCCGGGAACGGTTCCGTCCCGCTCATGGAGCCGATCCCCGGCCGTTTCCAGGGCCCGAAGACCAGCCAGACCGCCAGGGCCATGGCGATGAAATTCAGGCCGAGGCCACCGAAGATCTCGTGCACCTTCGCGGCGGTCTTGAGCACGCCCGCCAGGGCGGCCCAGAAGGCCCCGCCCAGGACCCCCGCCGCGAGGGCGGAGGCCACGACGACCCCGGGGGGGGACCCGGCGGCGTCCAGCGCGCGCATGACGCCCACGGCGGCGATGGCCCCCATGCAGATCTGCCCCTCCATCCCGATGTTCCACAGGCGTCCCGCGAAGGCGATCAACAGGCCGCCGACCGCGATCAGGACGGCGACCCAGGCGTGAAGGGTCAGGCAGAGGCCGGTGAAGGACCCGAAGGCGCCGTCGAGGATTTCCAGGAAAACCTCCGAGGGGTCGACGCCCTCGAGGAAGAGGAGCAGGGCCGCCAGGCCGAGGGCGCACGCCGCCGTGACCCCCCCGGTGAGGAGCGCGGCGGCGGCCTTCCGGGGGAGGGCCGGGAGGGGGTTCGGCGTCGCTTCACTCACCGGCGCCCCCCATCATCCGCCCCAGCTGCCCGACCGAGAGGGACGCGGCCGGGAAAGGCCCCCGCACGGCGCCCGCGAAGAAGACCAGGACCTGGTGCGAAAACCCCAGGACCTCGTCCAGGTCCGCGGAACTGAAGAGGATGGCGGCCCCCTTCGCGGCCCGGTCCGACAGGTGCCGCCGGACCTGGGCGGCGGCCTCCAGGTCCAGGCCCCGGGTGGGGTGCTCGAGGCAGAGGAGCCGGGCTTTTTCCGGCAGCATGGCCAGGAGCAGCTTCTGCTGGTTCCCCCCGGAGAGGGCCACGGCGTCCGTGCCCGGCTGCCCGCGGATCCCGAACCGCTCGATCGCCGCCCGGGCGTCGTCGTCCCCGGCGGTTGGCCGCCGGAAAAACGCGGCCCGCGGGGTCGCGAGGGCGAGGTGCTCGGCGACGGTCATCCCGGGGAAGATCCCCTCGTCGAGCCGGGCGGCCGGGCAGAACACCGCCCGGGCGCGCAGGGAGCGGGGCGGCGAGGGCCGGAAACCGCTCCCGTCGTGGACCTCGACGGTGCCGGCGCTCGCGGGGAGGAGCCCGGCGCAGGCCCGCAGGAAAAGGCCCTGGCCGCTCCCGTCCATTCCGGCGAGACCGGTGATGGACCCCTCCGCGAGGTCGAGGTCCACGGGTCCGGCCCTCAGGCGGCCCCCGTCGAGGGTCAGGCCCCGCAGGCGAAGGAGGGGCGGGCCCGACCGGGGGGGCGTCGACTCGGCGGGGAAGGCGTCCCGGCCGAACATGAGGCGCACCAGGGTCGCCGTGTCGAAGGGCGGGTCGAGCACGCCCTGGAGGGCCCCGTCCCGGAGCACGGCGATCCTGTCGCACAAGTCCTGGACTTCCTTGAGCTTGTGTGAAACGAGGAGGACGGTGACCCCCCGGGCCGACAGGGACCTCACCGCGCGCGCCAGCGCTTCGCCCTGGGCGGCGCTGATCCCGGTGGTGGGTTCGTCGAGGATCAGCACCCGGACGCCGGTGCGGAGGAGGCGCAGGATTTCCAGTTGCTGGCGTTCGCCCACCGTGAGGTCCCCGACGGGGACGCCGGGGTCCAGGTCGAAACCGAGGTCGGCGGCCGACCGGCGAAGCTCGGCCCGGGCTGTCTTCTGGCGGAGGAAAAAACCTGTCCCCGGTCCGGCCAGGTAGTTCTCGAGGACGGTCTGGGGCGGGAAGTCCAGGGGGTCCTGGTGGAGCATGCCGACCCCGGCCGACAGGGCGGCCGCGGGGGAGCCCGGCGTGACCCTGCGGCCGTCCAGCCGGACCTCGCCCGCGTCGGGCCGGACGAAACCCGACAGGACCTTCCCCAGCGTGCTCTTCCCGGCGCCGTTCTCGCCGAGGACCCCGAGGACGGTCCCCGGCGCGGCCGTGAGGGTGATGTCGCGGTTCGCCCGCACGGGGCCCCAGCTTTTCGTGATGTTCAGGACCTCGAGCATGGTCACTTGCCGGGCACGCTCTGTCCTTCCATCCCCTCCAGGAGGAGCGGCAGGTACCAGACCTGCAGGTCGGTGGCGGTCTGCCCCTCCCCGAGGAACACGGAGCCGTCCTGGAAGCGCAGCGGGCCGGTCCACAGGTTCAGCCCGCCGGCCAGTTCCCGGGTGAAGGCGTCCAGCTTCGCGCCCACGTCCGCGCTCAGGGCGGGGCCGCGTTTGAGCCCCACCGGCGAGGTGTCCGGGTTGTTGAGGTCGTTGTAGTCCGGGGCCTGCCACACCCAGCCGGCCTTCCAGCGGTTCCCCCGGATGGCCTGGACCTGGCGGAGGATTTCGGGGCCCCAGTTCATGTAGATGGATCCCAGGCAGACGTCGGGGGCTTCCGCGCCGGCGTTTTCGTATCCGTAGGTGAACGCGCGGCACGGGTTCTCCGGCATCGACTTCCGGGCGGCCGTCACCAGGTTCTCGGTGGTGTCGAGGCCCGTGATGACCACGTCGTAGCCCTCCTTGAAGAAGTGCTCCGAGACCTGGGTGGGGTCCTCCGTCTCGCCGGGCTTGAAGAACCAGAACCCGATCCAGTTGACCTTGAACTTCAGGTCCCGGGGGTCTCTGCCCAGGACCTTCGTCCAGGCGTGGCGGGCGCCGAGGTAGGCGGCCACCGCCAGGCGCCGGGTCTCGTCGTTGATGAGGGGGCCCAGGTAGCCGATTTTACCGGTCCGCGACGCCAGGGCGGCGGCGAATCCCGCCATCATCTTGACCGCCTCGATCCGCGGCATGAAGTTGGCCAGGCTGGGGATGTCCCGGTAGTTCTTCCCCTCCTTCCACGCGGTGTCGCCGGACGCGTGCAGGACGGGGATCTCGGGGTGGCGCCGGGCGAAGAGCAGGGCCTCGTCCTTCATGTCGTCGGAGTTGAAGACGATGAATTTCGCGCCTTTGGCGACGAGTTCTTCGGCCAGTTGGGAGGTGGTGATGCCGGGGCGGTCCGCCGGGTTCACCTTGTCGACGTAGAGCATCCGGGTCCCGGGGAGCCGGCTTTCCACGTACTTGCCCGCCGCGTGGAACCCTTCGCTCCACCCCTTGTCGTTGCAGGGGCCCACGAGGAGCATCCCGAACACGAACTCCCCGGGTTTGCCCGCGGCGTTTCCGGGGTCTTTCCGGGCGCACCCGGAGAGCAGGGCCAGGCAGGCCGCCAGGAAGAGGATTGACGTCAGGTGAGGGCGTTTGATCATGTTGTCGCCTCGCTGTGGAAGATTGATATCCCCGCAAAAGTCAATATTACCCGCGAATCACGCGAATGAACGCGAATCAGAAATCAATCATCATAAGGAATCATTCGTGTCATATATTCGCGCATATTGGCGTTATTCGCGGGAAATCTCCCTTGCGCGACGTTTTGCGGGGATGTCAGGTTCGACCCGGTCATGGGGGGATTATACCGGCCTCCGGCGACGAATGCAAACCCTCCGCGGCGGCGGGGCGACGCCGGTCCCCGGGCCGATCGCCCCGAAAAGGTGGAATCGGCGACTGAATTCGTGTAAGATCACCCGTCCGAAACGAAAGCTTGCACCGGGAGGCATCGGGATGGCACAGATGATGGAAGGAGACATCCGGCGGCGCCTGATCGTCGCGTTGGACGTGGACTCCGCGGACCGGGCGATGACGCTCGTGGAGCAGACCCGTGACAGTGTGGGCTGCTTCAAGATCGGTCTGCAGCTCTTCATCCAGGAGGGCCCCGCCATCGTGGCCCGGGTGAAGGAGGCGGGCGCCGACGTGTTCCTGGACCTGAAGCTCCACGACATCCCCAACACCATCTCCGCCGCGGCCCGGAGCGTGGCCGACCTCGGCGCGGCCCTGTTCACCGTCCACTGCGCCAACGGCGGTCGCGGGCTCTCCGCCTGCGTCCGGTCCCTGGCGGAGCACTGCGGGGAGCGCGGCATCCCCGTGCCCCGGATGCTGGGGGTCACGATCCTGACCAGCCTGTCGGAGGCGGACGTCCACGGTCTGGGCTTTTCCCGGGACGTGCGCGGCCAGGTCGACCTTCTCGCGGAGGGCGCGTACCAGGCCGGGCTGCGGGGCCTGGTGGCCTCGCCGCTCGAGGCCTTCGAGCTGAAGAAGAAGTTCCCCGACGTGTACCTGGTGACCCCGGGGATCCGGCCCGCCGGGGCGGATTCCGGCGACCAGTCCCGGGTCACGACGCCGTCCGACGCCATCCAGGCGGGGGCGGACGCCCTGGTGGTGGGGCGGCCCATCACGGGCGCCGCGGAGCCGGCGCAGGCCGCCGCCCGCATCCTGGCGGAGATGGTGGAAGCCTTCGGCTCCATGGCGCGGACGCCCTGAGGGGCGGGGAGGAGCGGCCCGATGCGACGCCTTTTCCTGATGATCCTGCTGGCCGCCCTGGTCTGGGGGTGCGAGTGCCGGGGGGACTACAACGCCGCCCTGGCGCTGTACCGGGAGGGGAAGTACGGGGAAGCTCTCCGGCAGCTCCAGCCGGACATCCAGCGGAACCCGGAGTGGGACGGCGGCCACCTGCTCGCCGGGCTCTGCTTCCTCCGGCTCGAGGATTACGCCACGGCCCTGACGGCGCTGGAGCGGGCCCTGGCGCTCAAGTGCGAGGAGGGCGTCGCCTGGCTCGGCGCCGCGGAGGCCTGCTACCGCCTGGGGAGATACGACCAGGCCCTGCGGTTTCTCGACGGCTCGGAGGGCCGGCTGTCGACCGACGACGACCGGACGGCCTGCCGCCGGCTGAAGGGGTGGATCCACTTCCAGGAAGGGCGGTTCGGCGATGCCCGGAAGGAGCTGGAGCCCGTCGCCCGGGGTGGCCGGCCGACGACCCAGGACCTGGAGTACCTCGGCCTGAGCCTGGTGAAGCTCGGGCGGATCGACGAGGCCCTCCCCTACCTCAAGACGGCGCAGGAGTCACCCTCCGCGACGCAGGCGAAAGCCTTCCTGGCGATGCTCAGCGAAGAGGCGGCGGCGACCGCCCTCCGGGAAAAGCGGTACGCCGAGGCCCGCGACGCCTACGAGGCCATCTGCCGGAACTTCCCCACCTACGGGGGGGCGCACTTCAACCTGGCGCTGGCCGAGATCGGGCTCAAGCGGTGGGCGGCCGCCGAGCGCCTGATGGAGGGGCTGGAACTTCAGTTCGGGGATTCCTACCGCTACTGGTACTACCGGGGGCACGTGGCGGAGCGGCTCAAAAAATACAACGACGCCCACCGATTCTATCGGAGGGCGTCGGAGAAAGAGCAAACCGTCGAAGTCCGGGAAGCCCTGGAGCGTGTCTGGGCCCGTCAGAAACCCTGAGGGCCGGCGTTGCCGGACCCCGTGGCACGGCCGACGCCGGCGGGTTCGAACGTCGTCACTTGAAGCTGGCGACCGCCTCTTCCACGGACCCGTAGTACTCGAACACGGTCACGAGCTTGGTGATGGCCAGCAGGTCCACGATCTTGTTGGTCAGGTTGGCGAGCTTCAGCCGGCCCCCGGCCTTCTGGACGGTGGTGTAGCTGCTGATCAGTTCGCCGAGGCCGGAACTGTCGATATATGGAACATCGGCAAGATCGAGGACAATCTCCTTGGTCCCGGCATTGACCTTCTCCTGGATCTTCTTCTTGATGGCGACGTTGCCCTCGCCCATCAGGATCTTTCCGCGGATCTGGAGCACCAGCACCGAGCCGACTTGATTTTCGCTGATCTGCATGCAATCCTCCTTCGCAGATATTTTTTGCAAAGAGGAAAATACCACACCGGCCGCGGAGGTGTCAAACGCAATTTCATCTCCCCGTTCCTGATTTTTCGGCGAAAAACCCCTTGCTTTTCCGGCGGCACTATGGTTAGATGGCAGGCCGATATTTTTTTACGGAGGTCGTCCTTGTTAGCTATCCGATTGACCAGAAAGGGATCTAAGAAAAATCCCTTCTACCGTGTGGTGGTGATTGAAAAATCGAATGCCCGTGACGGGCGGTTCCTCGAGATCGTCGGTCACTACAATCCCAAGCCTGAGAAGGCCGAATACACCCTGGACATGGAGCGGGTTCAGTACTGGATGAGCCAGGGCGCTCAGCCCAGCGACACCGTCCGTCACCTGGTGGAGAAACAGCGGAAGTCTGCCGCGGCCGTTCCGGCCGAGTAAACGTCATCGCGGGCGGTTGACCCGGGTAAACAGCGGAATACGACAGGAGGAAGCCATGAAAGAGTTGTTGGAAATGATTGCGAAAGTTCTCGTGGACAATCCCGATCAGGTTAACGTGACCGAGGTGGAAGGCGAGCAGACGACGGTACTGGAACTCCGGGTCGCCCAGGTGGACCTGGGCAAGGTCATCGGAAAGCAGGGGCGCACGGCACGGGCCGTCCGGACCATCCTCGGGGCGGCCGGGATGAAGCTGCACAAGCGGTTCGTACTGGAGATTCTGGAGTAAGGTGGAACGAGGAAACGAGACCCTGGTTCACGTGGGAACCATCATCAAGCCGCATGGGATCAAGGGCGAAGTCACCGTCATCCCGCACTGCGACGCCCCGGGGGTTTTCGAGCCCGGTCAGCGGGTGCGGCTGGGGGAAGGCGAGGGGGCGGAGGATCGGGAGATCCGTTCCTGCCGGCCTCACCAGGATCACCTGATCCTGCTTTTCGCGGGGGTCCCCGACCGCAACGCCGCCGAGGGCCTTCGCAACGTCGAGCTGTTCTTTGAGAAAAGCCGGTTGGGGGAACCCGATGCCGGGGAGTTCTATCATTTCGAGATCATCGGCGCCCGGGTCGTGGACGCCGGGGGAAACCCGGTCGGCCGCGTCAAGGCCGTCCTGGAAAACCCCGGGGCCGATCAACTGGAAATCGAAACCGCCGGCGGGGATTTCCTGCTTCCCTTCGTCGACCGCTTCGTGCGGGAGGTCCGGCGGGAGGCGGAGACGGTGGTGGTGATCGATCATTTCGAGGGTCTCCGGACGCTGAACCGCTGAAATGATCGTCGACATTCTCACCATCTTCCCCGAAATGTTCGAGCGCGTCTTCGCGTTCGGCATCGTCGGCCAGGCCCTCAAGGCCGGGTTGATCCGCGTGAACCTCGTCAACCCGAGGGACTTCACCACCGACGCCCACCGGACGGTCGACGACCGGCCCTTCGGGGGAGGCGAGGGGATGGTTTTCAAGCCGGAGCCCCTCACCGCAGCGGTCCGGTCCCTCCCGTCGGACGGGGAGCGGCCCTGGGTGGTCTGCCTGAGCCCGCAGGGGCGCCGGGTCGATCAGGCCAAGGTCCGCCAGCTGGCGCTGAAGCCGCGGTTGGCCCTGGTCTGCGGACGGTACGAGGGGATCGACCAGCGCTTCGTCGATGCCTGCGTGGACGAGGAGATCTCGGCGGCGGACATCGTCCTGAGCGGGGGGGAGATTCCCGCGATGATGCTGGTGGACGCCATGACCCGGCTGATCCCCGGGGCCGTGGGTCACCCGGACTCCGTGGTGAACGAGTCCTTCGAGAACGGGTTGCTGGATTGCCCCGTCTACACCCGCCCCGCGGATTTCGAGGGTGCGCGGGTGCCGGAGGTCCTTCTGTCCGGCAACCACAAGCGCATCGCCGCGTGGAGAGAGCGGATGGCCCTGGAGAACACCCGGAAGAAGCGGCCCGATTTGTTGGATGAAATGGGAAAAAATATAAAACGTTGAGGTTATACCATGCAGAAGCTAGATTTTATCGATGAGGAATTCCTTCGGGGCGACCTCCCCGATTTCCGGATCGGCGACACCGTCCGGGTTCACGTGAAGATCCCGGAAGGCGACAAGTTCCGAATCCAGGTCTTCGAGGGCGTCGTCATCTCCCGGAAGCACGGGGGCGTCCGTGAGACCTTCACCGTGCGCAAGGTCTCGTTCGGGTACGGCGTCGAGCGGACGTTCCCGGTCCACACCCCGACCATCGACCGCATCGAGATCATCCGGTCCGCCCGGGTGCGGCGGGCCAAACTTTACTACCTGAGAGAATTGCGCGGGAAAGCATCCCGCCTCAAGGAAGTTCACCGCGAGCGGTGAATTCCCCCTTCACCCCCTTCCAACCCGGACGCGTTCCGGGTTTTTTTTTAATAATTTTCTTTGAGTTGGCCCGAAAAAGTGTTGTAATATATGCGGGTGTGGAAAGAATCAGATGCACTCGCTGTTTGACTATCAGTGGAAGTTCCCGGCCGATGACGATTTCTACCGCGAGGGTCATCGTCTCGTGGCGGGAGTGGACGAGGTGGGCAGGGGAGCCCTTGCCGGCCCCGTGGTGACGGCAGCGGTGATCCTGGACCCCGGCCGGCCGGTCGAAGGGATCCGGGACTCCAAGCAGCTCACCCCTTCCCGGAGAGAAGTACTCGCGGCGGAGATCGTCCTGAGGGCGACGGCGTGGAGCGTGGACTTCGCCGGCAACGAGGAGGTTGACCGGTTGAACGTCCTGGAAGCCACGCGCTGTTCTATGACAAGAGCCGTCGGGAATTGCCCCGTGCGACCGGACGTGGTCCTGGTCGACGCGGTGAGGCTCGAAGGCTTGTCCATGCCCTCGTTCAGCATGGTCCGGGGCGACGAGCTGTCGCTGAACGTGGCGGCGGCCTCCATCGTCGCCAAAGTGACCCGGGACCGCTGGATGACGGAGGTCGCGTCGCAGTACCCGGGGTACGGTTTCGAGGTGCACAAGGGATACGGGACGGCCCGGCACCTGGCGGCCCTCAAGCGCCTGGGGCCCTGCCCGCTGCACCGCAGAACATTCAGGCCGGTGGCAGGAATGGCATGTTATGGTAGCCGTTAACAAAGAGAAGATCATCAAGAACGCGCAGTTCTTCGTCGGGAAGGGGCAGCTCGACCGGGCCGTCAACGAGTACAAGAAACTCCTTGAACAGGACCCCCGCGACGCCATCCTTCTCAACACCATCGGCGACCTCTGCCTCAGCATCAACAGGACCGCGGACGCCGTCGAGTACTTCAAGCGGGCGGCCCAGAAGTTCATCGACGAGTCCTTCTGGGGGCGGGGGCTCGCCATCTACCGGAAGATCGTCCGGGCCGACCCGAAGAACATGGAACACGCCGAGATCCTGGCCGACCTCTTCATGAAGGAGGGGATCCAGTCCGAGGCCAAGAAACTCTACGCCGAGATCGGCCGGTCCTACCTGCAGTCGGAGAGTTACCCGAGAGCCTACCAGGTCTTCAAGAAGCTCGGGGACCTCACCATGGACGACCCCGCCATCCACGTCAAGCTGGCGGGGCTGAGCATCCAGCTGGGGTTGATGGAAAACGCCCGGGACTCTTACCAGACCGCGGCGACCATCCTCAGCAAGCAGGGGGATTTCGCCCAGGCCCAGGGGGCCATCAAGCAGGCCCTCGAAATCGATCCCTTCCACATGAACGCCCTGAAGCTCCTGTTCAAGATCGCCCTGGAGCTTCACGATTTCGCCATCCTCAGCCAGTTCCTGGAAAAGGCGCTGCAGAACGACCCGGGCAACGCGGCGGTCAAGGAGATGCTGGGTCAGAGCAGCATGTTCCAGGGGAACCTGGCCCGGGCCCGGGCCCTCTTCGACGACCTCTTCCGGGCCGACGACTCCAAGTACATGCTGCTCTGCGACCTCGCCGAGGCCGCGGTCCGGATGCGGAATCTCGACATGGCCGTCGAGATCTTCGACCGGGTGGTCGTCAAGCTGCTCAGCCGGCGCGAGAACACGCGGATCGCGGAGTTCTTCCGGGTCGTCCTGGAGCAGAACCCCAAGCACGTGGGCGCCCTGGAACGCCTCGCCGACTTCTACCTGAAGATCTCCGACAACTACAACTACATCGTCACCCTCGAGAAGCTGGTCTACGTGGAGATCGAGCGGCAGGACAACCCGAAGGCCCTCGCCACGCTCGAGACCCTCCTCAACTACGAGCCCAAGAACGACAAGTTCCAGAAGCTCCACAAGCAGGTCTTCCAGCGCCTGTTCCCCGACGAGCCCTACACGCCCATCGGGGCCCACGAGGAGGAGGAACTCGAGCTGCCCGGGACGTCGGTGTTCGAGATGGATACGGCCGAGTTGTCGTCCGGGAAGGCTTTTGCCGGGAAGCGAGAGTCGGACGCCATCATCGAGATCGAGCTGCTCATGAGCTACGGCCTCCGGGAGAAGGCCAAGAACAAGCTCCTGGAGAAGATAAAGGCCGACCCCGGGGACTTCGTCTTCCGGGAGAAGCTCAAGGACCTCTACAAGGACGAGGGAAACCTGCGGGCGGCCGCCTCGGTCTGCTTCGACCTGGTGAATGTCTTCACCCTCAGCGGGGAGCACGAGAAAGCCGCCGCCTGCGAGGAGGAGGGGCGCAGCCTCGATCCCTCCCGGCGCGAAATGGACCTTCCCACGGGGCTCCTCTCCGGGAAGCTGAACATCCCCAGCGACTCCGAGTTGTCCCAGACCAGCATGGACCTGATGGACCTCGACGAGGAGTCCATCGACCTTTCGGAAGACCTCTCGGATATTCTCGGAAACGAGGAACTGGAAACCGACATCGCCGTTCCCCGCCGGTCGGAACCGACCACCGAGCGGAAACTGGGCGGGAAGACGGGCCAGGGGATCGGCCAGGCCGAGGACGATCTCCAGATCCTGGAGTATTTTTCCTCCGAGACCTCCGAGATCAAGGGACAGGCGTCGAGAGCGGCGGCCCCGGCGCGGCCGGGCGCCCCCCCGGTGATGAAACC